>JAUXGG010000135.1 GCA_030622265.1 Candidatus Eiseniibacteriota bacterium | reverse complement strand
GAGGAATATGCCCGCTCCGCACTTCGGGTTCTCGGGTTCGCCTTCAAGGAGCTTAAGGAAGGGGAGCCAAGGGAGACCTATGAGGAGGGTCTGGTCTTTGTGGGGCTTCAGGCCATGAGGGACCCGCCGAGGGAGGAGGCCAGGGACGCCATAGCAAGGTGCACGGACGCCGGGATCAGGGTGATCATGGTGACCGGAGACATGAAGACCACCTCCGAGGCCATAGGACGGGAGATCGGGATCGAAGGCGTCTCGGTGGCGGGAGCCGAACTTCATGAGATGAGTGATGAGGCGCTCCGCGGGCGCGTGGAGGACGTGGCCATCTTCGCCAGGGTCAATCCCCATCATAAGCTCAGGATCGTGGAGGCCCTTAAGGCCGGGGGACACGTGGTCGCCATGACCGGCGACGGCGTCAATGATGCGCCCGCGCTTAAGAAGGCCGATATCGGGATCGCCATGGGCATAACCGGTACCGATGTTGCGAAGGAAGCCAGTGAGATGATTCTCACCGATGACAACTTCGCTTCCATAGTGAACGCCGTCGAGGAGGGCCGCGGGATCTATGACAATATAAGGAAATTCGTCAACTATCTGCTCTCGGGCAATGTGGGCGAGGTCCTTACGATTTTCCTCGCGGCCCTGCTGGGGCTTCCGCTTCCCCTCTTAGCGGCGCAGCTCCTGTGGATCAACCTGATTACCGACGGGTTCCCCGCGGTTGCTCTGGGCGTTGATCCCGTGGCCAAGGATGTGATGAAGCATCCGCCTCGCCGCAGGGCGGACAGGATCATGTCACGCAATATGTCCACGCATGTGTTTGCGATGGGCGCCCTGATATGCCTGGCCACGCTCCTGGTTTACCGTGTCGGCCTCAGGGAGAGCGTCGAGATTGGAAGGACCATGGCCTTCATGACCCTGGTCCTGCTTGAGATCGTCCGGCTTCAGATGGTGCGCTCACCCTACCGCCTGGGCCTGTTCTCCAACAGGTGGCTTGTGGGGGCGATATTCATATCCCTGGTGCTGCAGATCGCCATCGTTTACACGCCGCTGGGGAGGTTCTTCGGAACCGTGCCGCTTGGGAGCCTCCACTGGCTCTACATGGGCGCGGCCCTGGTGGCGGTGCTCATCGCAGGTACCCTGTTGGGCAGGCTGATAGAGAGGTTGAGTCCCGAACCCACTGGTTGATGTCTTTGTGATCCGGATCCCCAGGTTGCGACTGCGTCACTTGCTTGGAACGTGAGCGAGGTCCTCGGCCCCTCGAAGTGCAGCTTAGATTATACCCCTTCCGTGTCCGGATTGTGCTGACGGCGAACACGTCCCATGTTATCATTAGACAGGGATCATCGGAGGAGTCCTGAAATGGATAGGTTCTGGGTTGGCAGAGAACTGCACGCCGGAGCTTCCGCTGGGCTGTTGGTGTTGGCGATAGTGCTTTTCTCTATCTCTGGTGTCGATGCCCGCACCTGGCGTGTCCCGTCAGAGTGCGCCACCATCAGGGCTGGACTGGGTTCTGCATCCCCAGGTGATACTGTTCTTGTGGCACCCGGGACCTACCCCGAGGCCGGTATCAGCCCAGGTCCTGAGGAACACCTCGTGAGTGAAGAAGGACCCGAAGCCACGATTATAGAGGTGTGTAACAGCAGCACAGGGTTCGTCTTTTTGGATTCTGAACGTGCCTCGGTATCCGGTTTTACAGTTCGGTTTGGGTCAGGGCCCGACTGTGGGCATCCCCCTTCTTTGACATATGGGGTTTTCTGCTACCACTGCACAAACGTGGTTGTTGAGAACTGCATAATCGAGCGATTTCACCACGGGATAAACATAGAAGGTGCCTCCTCGAAATGGTGGCTGCCTGCGTTTCGGAACAACATCATCCGGAACTGCGCCTTCGGGATCCACTGCTATCAGACTATTGAGGTCGGCAGTCCCTTCTTCGAGGATAATGTGATCACTGACTGCAATATTGGTGCCCTGTTTGATGATTCCTGCCCCATGCTCTACGGGAACGAGGTAACGTATTGCCGTTTCTATGGCCTCTGGTACTCGGGTCACTGTGGCGGTAATTGTGCCAGGAACATCATTGCCCATAATGATGACATAGGTGTGCTGGTCTATGCTGATCCTCCTCTTGCAGCACCTGATTTCAATGGTGGAAAGGTGTTATGGGACGCAAATGACTTCTATGACAACGGTGGCGTCCACATCTCCTATAGTCATTCGGGGGGTCAGGCGTTCCTGGTGGCTCAGTATAACTACTGGGGAAGTAGCTGCCCTGACTTCTCAGCGATCTTGGAGGGAGAAGTGGTCTATTCCCCCTGGGTGGATTCAACTCACACTCAGGGTCTTAATGAAGACGATTGTCTGGAAGCTACCGAGCCAACCTCCTGGGGAAGCATCAAGGCTATGTTCAGATGACCATCCCCTGCTGTCTCTGAACCGTCCCGGGTCTTCCGGAGACCTGGTTACGTAACTCCGGCCACCATGACTGGAGCCTCCTGCCTCTGGTAGTACACCTCCTCGTACTCTGCTGGTGGTATGTGTCCGATCGGATCGAGCAGCCGCCGGCTTGGGTCGCAGCAAGGAATCCTCCGCGTACACGTAGAGATGCGATTCAGAGAAGTGTTCCACAATTGAGGCAAGGCTTGCCGAACTATGGAGAGAATCTCCAGTCACCGGGATTCCACTGCATCAGAGGCATATTGTCTGAAGGTCAGGCTGAATAGGGGTCTGCTCTCAAACCGAACACGCGTGTGGGGCCCCGGCCTCTAAAACCCGGCGGTAACGGATGTGGGCCCCAGGCCGGTCTCGATCCAGTGGCTTATCCGTTGAGCAATCGGATCGATGACGGCGACGGCATTGCTCTCAGGCAAGGTCACATAGAGCTTCATCTCATCGGCCTCGAAATACATCCTACCCGGTCTGGTCGGCAGGCTCGTCCGGAAGACCATGACCCCCGTGAAGGGATCGAGGCACAGGACCTCATTGGTGTCAAGCATGCCTATGTATAGCCGCCTGCTCGACGGGTCGAATGCCACATCCCCGCCGCCGGTTCCGATGGGGATGGTCCTCTCGACTGCCATTCGCCGTATCTCGAAAACGGTAAAATCGATCGAGCCGCTGTTGGAGATGAAGAGCCATTCCTTTGTGTCATCGATCGCGAGCCCCATCGGCTGCTGTTCGACCCGGATCAAAGTGTCGTCCACGACCGGACGTTTTGAGAAGTCAAGCACCGCGAGCATTCCCCATCTCTTGCACAGGATGAAAGCCCGGTTGTAGCGCGGCGAATACACCGCGTCTATAGGATTTTCCGGTACATCGATGGTCTCCAGGATCTCCGCTGTGAAGGAGTCCATTATGTAGACCTTGTGGCTGCCGTAATTCAAGACCAGGTAAACATCCTCCGAGGGTATGGGCTCGATGTGGACTGGCTCGTCCACGAACTCGAGCTCGATCGCCCTCGTGAGCTGGCTGCCTACCATGTCAATCACATAGAGCACCCCATCCTGGCGGTCGGCTATGAGCACCTTCTTTCTGCGCTGGTCGGCAGAGAGCGCGAAGGGTTTGGAGCCGACGAAGACATTGTGAATCACCCTCTTGAGTTCCCGGTCGATCACCGAGATATTCGATGATGTCTCATTTGACACATAGATCAGCCGCCTTGTGCGGCTCGGTATTTCCTCCTCGATGGAGAACTCGGGCTTGAGGTTGAGCTCCGCGGTCCGGCGGAGATCCCCGGTATACTTCCAGTCGATCAGCACATTCAGGGTCTTGGTGTTTCCAGGGACAATCGTGAAACTATGATCGATCGTCACGATGCGAGATTCCGTAGGCACCGATTCGCCGGTTACTTCACTCACCACATCATCGGTGAAGATGGACAGCCCGCTGAAATCCCCGGCATCGGCCTCCGACACCAGCAGGAGCTTCTGGCCACCCTGGATGCCGCTCAGGCTAACCGAGGTCTCGGAGCGGGGGATTCCCACCCGGCTTCCGTCGGCCCGGTTGAGGACCACCTTCCTGATTCTCCAGGTCAGGGGAAGAGAGATGGGGCTCAAGGCCCGGGCATAGACCACGATCTGGGAGTGCTCTTGCGGGACATAAAGCCTCTCGAATCTGGTAGCCGATGTGCCGTCCGGCGTCTGTGACTGGCCTGAACACGCAACGACAATAACCGCTAGAAGAAGAAGGCACTTTCGTCGCATGCTAACCTCCGGGGGTAGGTCTCAGCCGGCCCCGTAGGCGGGACACCGCGAGACACAGAAAGAAGATGCAGCACGAGCACAGGACTATGGTCGCGCCTGACGGCAGATCAAGGCTGTATGAGAGCATGAGTCCGATCACGAGTGAGACGATACTGGAAAGAACAGAAAAGGCAAGCACTTTCCCGTAGGTGCGCGCGATGAGATTGGCCGTTGCCGCCGGCAACACCAGCAATGCGGAAACCAGGACGATCCCGACCAGCTTGATAGAAGCAACAATCGCCATGGAGATCAGTACGAGCAGCATATAGTGAAGGAACTCCACATGTATTCCCGTGACCTTCGCAACCTCCTCGTTGAAGCTCGCATGCAGCAGGTGCTTGAAGAAGGCCGATATGAGAATGATGATGGCGGCGCAGTAGATCGCTATGAGCCGGATGTCAGCCACGCTGATGGACAGGATGCTGCCGAAGAGGTAAGAGAAGAGACTGGACATATAACTTCCCGAAAGGGCTATCACCGTCACCCCCAGGGCCATGGTGCCTGAGAAGGTGATCCCGATGGCCGTATCCTCTCTCACATTGCCCTTCCGCGATATATAGCCGATCAGGAGCGCCACCCCGACGCAGAAAATGGTGGTGGTGAGCGTAGGGCTGAGACCCAGCGCCAACCCGATGGCCACGCCGCCCAGCGCCGAATGCGAAATCCCGACCCCGATAAAGGATATTCTCTTCAAGACCACGAAGAAGGAAAGAAATGAAAGCATGACCGCGATCATCAGTCCGCCCAGCAGGGCACGTTGAAAAAACGGGAAACTCAACATTTCACCGATCATCATGTTCCTCATCCGGGTGTTGCTCGACCACCCTGTGGGGATACCGGCCGTGCATCATGAACTCCAGCTCGCAGCCATAAGCTTCTCTGAACACGTCCGAATGCCTGACCTCGTCCGGCTCTGCATGCACAAACACCTTCTGGTTGATGCAGATGATCTCGTCGACCCGCGAGGGAACCACCTCCAGGTCGTGTGATGCGAGCAGGATGGTGAGCCGCATCTCATCCATCAGGCTCTGGAGCAGTCTCGAGAACTCGTCTCTGGCGGCCGCGTCCACTCCGGTGGTGGGCTCGTCCAGGAGGAGGAGCCTGGGCTCACAGACGAGGGCCCTGGCAATGAAGACCCGCTGCTTCTGCCCGCCCGAAAGCTCGCCAATGTTCCGCCCGGCGAGCTGCTCCATTCCCATCAGGGAAAGGGCATTATCCACCTGAGACCTCTGCCGGGCGGACAGGCGCAGGAACGGGCCGAGCGATGCTGACATGCCCATCTCCACCACATTGCGGGCGGTAACCGGGAAGGCAGGATCGACATTTTCCTCCTGGGG
>JAUXGG010000159.1 GCA_030622265.1 Candidatus Eiseniibacteriota bacterium | reverse complement strand
CGCGTGGAGCAGCACATAGTCCCCGATCTCCGCCGGGCGGTCTATGAGCTCCAGGCTTATCTCGCGGACCACGCCACCGACATCCGCCCTGGCCTGGCTGCCTTCCTTCTCGACTATCAGCGCCGGAATCGCTAGACACATAGTGTCCTCTCCTAATCCTCTCCCTGGGCATCAAGCCTGGCGGACGCAACGACCACCTGCCCGTAGCTTATTCCCCCATCATTGGCGGGGACCTTCTCATTAATGATTACATCAAAATCGCGTTCGCGCAACTGCGACCGTAGGTCCCTGAGCAGGATCTCGTTCTGGAAACAGCCTCCGCTGAGGGCGACTGTCGATATGCGGTGGGTCTGCCGGAGCATCTCGGCGGCCTTGACCAGGCTGGCCTTAAGCCAGTTGTGGAACCTGGCACTGATTGCGGCGGCCGGATCTCCCCTCTTCAGGTCTTCAACGATTTCCCGGATAAGCCGCCTGGTGCCGATGATGAGTTCCCCGGCCTCTTCTTGCACATCGATGGGATAGCACTCCACAACGCCGCGCTCGGCAACCATCTCAAGTTCAACAGCAGCCTGGCCTTCATAGCTTACCTCGCTTCGAATGCCGCAGAGACAGGAGACCGCATCGAAGAGCCGCCCGCAGCTGGAGGTAACCGGGGAGTTGACCTCTTTGGTCAACATATCCTTGACGATGGCGATATCATCCTCTTTCTGCCGGAGCAGGCCCTCCAGGTCGAGGCCATCAAGATTATGCTCGAAAGCTTCGTAGAGATGCGAAAGCGCCATTCTCCACGGCTGCTTAACGGCCTTGTCCCCACCCGGCATCATCACCTGCCTGAGGTGCCCCACCCTCTCGTAATCCTCGCGCGTTGAGATCAGGAGCTCGCAACCCCAGACGGTACCATCGGGGCCATAGCCCGTACCGTCCAGGGCCATCCCAAGTACGGGGCCGTCCAATCCGGCCTCACCCAGGCAGCTCGCTATGTGGGCGTGGTGATGCTGTACGCCGATCTTTGTCTCAAGCGGCAGATCGAGAGCGTAGCGGGAGCTCAAGTAATCGGGGTGAAGATCGTAGGCCACCGCCTCGGGCTCCACTTCCACCACCTTCTTAAGCTGCTCTACCGAAGAGGTGAAGAACTCGAAGGCATGAAGGTTCTCGAGGTCCCCGATATGCTGGCTCAGGAAGACCTGGTTTCTCCGGGTCAAGGCCACGGTATTCTTAAGATGAGGTCCGCAGGCCAGGACACTCCGTGAGTCGGAATCGAGGTCGATGGGAAGCGGAACGTATCCGCGGGATCTTCGCATGAAAAGCATCTCCCCGTCCAGGACCCGCACCACCGAGTCATCACAACGCGTGAGGATTTCCCGGTTATGGTCGAGGTAGAAGTCCGCTATCCCGCCCAGCCGCCCGGATGCGTCCTCCATGTCAATGGATATGGGTTCTTCGCTGATATTGCCGCTCGTCATTACAAGCGCAAGGAAGTCGCCCTCCAGGAGCAGGTGGTGAACCGGGGTGTAGGGAAGCATCACCCCGAGGTTGGCATTGCCCGGCGCGACAGATTCAGCAATCGGGGACTCCTCCAGCTTCCTTAGCAGCACTATGGGCCTTGCGGCACTCTCGAGCACCCCGGCCTCGGCCTTCCCCACCTCGGCGAAGGAACGCACCATCCTCACGTCCCTGGCCATTAGGGCGAGGGGTTTCTCCTCGCGCCGCTTCCGCCCCCTGAGCCGTCTCACGGCCGCGTCATCGGTCGCATTCACGGCAAGATGAAAACCACCAAGGCCCTTCACGGCGACCACCTTGCCCTCCATGAGGGCCTCCCGCGCGGTATGAATAGGATCCTCAGTCTCAAGCATCTTTCCCGATGAGTCCTTCAAGACCACCCGGGGACCGCACCTCCAGCAAGCATTGGGCTCGGCATGGAAGCGCCGGTTCATGGGATCGTTGTATTCCTCCATGCACTCGGGACACATCTTGAACGGGTGCATTGTGGTGAACTCACGGTCATAAGGGATGTCCCGGATGATGGTGTAGCGTGGGCCACAGTTCGTGCAGTTTATGAAAGGATAGCCGTATCGCCTGTTACTATCGTCTGTTAACTCACTGATACAGTCCTTACAGGTGGCGATGTCCGGCGATATGAGGGCTGCCCGGCCAGAGGACTTCTCGCTGGTTCGGATCACGAATTTCCGGTCCCCGGCGAGGTCTACGAAGGTGGCCGACACAAAGTCGATCCTGGCCTGTGGCGGCGTCTGGCCTGTGATGGATGAAAGAAACGTGGAGACCTGGTCCAGGCGCCCCTCGGCTTCCATCTCGACGCCTTCGGGGTTATTAAGAACATAGCCGGCCACATCGTGCTCGACGGCAAGCCGGTAGATGAAGGGGCGGAAACCCACTCCCTGGACTATTCCACCAACGGCTATCCTCAGCCTTACTTGCCTTGAGCCGTCTGCTTCTTGGCTTTCAAGCGGGAGCTTAACCAGCTCGTCCATTCATCCAACCCTTCCGGAGTCTTTACCGAAACCTGGAACACCTTTAAGTCGGGCCTGATCTTGAGGGCATTCGCCTTTATTCTCGCCGGGTCTGAGTCGGTGTAGGGCACAAGGTCGGTCTTGGTTATGACAAGCACTTCGGAGGCTCTCACCATGGGCGGATACTTAACGGGCTTGTCATCTCCCTCCCCTACCGCAACCAGCAGGACCTTGAAGTCCTCGCCCAGATCATAGGGGGCCGGGCATACGAGGTTGCCTACATTCTCAACAATCACGAGATCATACAGCGTGCCCTTATCAGTGAGCCTGGCATCAACCATCCGGGCATTGAGGTGGCAAGCGTCTCCTGTGCTTATCTGTACCGCGTCCACGCCATGCCTCGCTACTCGCCTGGCATCGTTCTCGGTCATGAGGTCACCGGTAATGACAAAGATCTTATACTCACCCTTAAGCGCCTTGACCGTCTCCTCGATGAGCGCGGTCTTGCCCGAGCCGGGCGAGCTCACGAGGTTTAGGACCAGTGTTCCGGTCTCTGAGAACTTCTCCCTGTTCTTGCGGGCAATCTTGTCGTTCGCGGTGAGTACCTTCTCCCTCAGGTCAACCTTCTTCATCTGACTCAATCTCCACCTCTCTTATTGAGATCTCGCTGCCCGTGATCATGTCGAAATCGGTAGAGCCGCAGGCGGAGCACGTAAAGTCATCGGGTCTCACCTCGTACTCCTCGCCACATTTCCTGCACTTGCCGACAGGTTTGACCTCTTCAATCCTAAGACTCGCGCCTTCCAAGGCGGTTCCCTTGGTTATGGCTTCAAAACAGAACTCGAGGGACTCCCGGTCTATGCCCGCAAGCAGGCCTATGTCCACCGTGACCAGGCCGACCCGGTCCGCGGAGTTCTCCTCCTTGACGCGCGTGACCACGCCTACTATCTGGGTGGCGATTCCGAGTTCGTGCATGGCTCCGCCCCGGGGGTCTGGATATCCCGGACTATCTCCTCGACCATTTCAGGCATCCTGTCCAGAAGCACCTTTGAGATCTGATCCCCCACCGTGTGAGGGTCCTTCACTTCGATGGCGTAGATCACGATCGTCTCCGGCAGCGGAGCATTACATGACCTGGCCACCTCGACCGCCTCGACAAAGTTAAGAGCGTGGCTGGGGCCGCTCCTTAAGGTCATTATGTCCGAACCGACATCGAGACGAACCAGGGCCCCGGGCTCAAACCTTCCCGTCACCATCGCGTCTATGACCACGGCCACCCGGTAGCCCAGTATGGCGTCAACGACCTGGAAGCCGCCCCCGCAGGAAAGATCGAGGTCGAAATCGCTGAGGCGCTTATGCACCTCGCCGGCTAAGAGCAGCCCGAGCCCGTCATCAGACATTATGGGGCTGCCGAGCCCTATAAGGATACTGTTCGCGGCCATAGGCAGGAAACTACCTTAGGTGAAAGTAAGCAAGTCGACCTGCCGCGCCCTACTCCTGGGCGGCGGCAACGGCCTCTTCGAGATGTTGCTTCAGGGTCTCGCCCTCGGCGTCGACTTTCTTGATCATCCCCGGCCAGTCCAGCGGCCCGAGTGCACGCACCTCTTCGGTCATCTTCGTAACAACATCGACGAATCGCTTGGCCTCAGCCGCCGAGATCCAGTGGAGCTGAAGCCTCTCCTTCTCTATCCCGAACTGCGATATGAGGTTCGCAAGGATGTGATAGCGTCCTAGCGCCTTGTAATTGCCTTCCAGGTAATGACAGTCCCCGGGATGACAGCCGCCGATCATGACACCGTCGGCTCCGCGTGCAAATGCAGTCATCACGAATGTGGGGTCGACCCTGCCCGAACACATCACCCTTATTGGAATGATGTTCGGGGGGTACTTCATCCGGCTGGTGCCGGCTAAGTCCGCACCGGTCGAGGTACACCACTTGCAGAAAAACCCGACGATCCTAGGTTCGAACTGCCCAGAGTCTTTCTTCATTACCTTGCTCCTCTAGCTTACACTCTCAGGCGGTAATATGCATATGCAGTGTATTCTAAGACCTCCGGCTTGCGTGGTCAACGACTTATTCACCTGTATCTACCGGCCCTGTCTCCTCCTCTTCCTCCGGCAAGAGGGCTTCTATTTTCTTCTTCAGAAGCACCTCATCCCCGGGCCTGTATCCCTTGGTCCTGAAGTGGATCTCGGCCTCTGAGTCAAGCACCACGGTAGTCGGGATGGCGGCCACCTTGAAGCGCTTGGCCACGGTCCCCTGAGCATCGAGATAAACCGGCAGCTTGATCTCATTCTTGACAATGTACTTCTCCAGCTGGGTCCTTCGGTTCCTGGCATCGAGGGAGATCGCCGCGAAGTGTACCTTCTTAAAGACTAGGTCCGCGGCTATTTTCTCGATATGAGGCATCTCGACCCGGCAAGGCCTGCACCACGTGGCCCAGAAATTAAGCACCACCGGGCCTTCCGCCAGGAGGCTGTCTACCTTGACCTCATTGCCATCCATATCCTGCAAAATTATGTTCTCATAACCCGAAAAGGCGGGCACCGCGCCCGCAAGCACTCCCAAAAGCAAAAAAACCAACACCACCCTATTCATCAGTCAACCCCCTTGTCCTACCGGAGCTTAGCACCTGGCCCCCCCAAAGTCAACACTCGGGCAGCCAGAGATCCGGCCATCCCGAAGTGTTGTAACAAGTTAAACTTGACTTAGGCGCT
>JAUXGG010000178.1 GCA_030622265.1 Candidatus Eiseniibacteriota bacterium | reverse complement strand
CCGACGGCCACAGCCCTGGGCGCGCTTCCGCGCGGGCCCGCGGACATGAACTCGCTGATCCGCCCGGCAAGAGCTTCATAGAGAGATCCCTTGTCGGCCGCGACCGGTATCCTGGTCCGCCTTCGCCTGAGGATCCTGCCATCCCGGTTGACCATACCGAGCCTTACATTGGTGCCGCCCAGATCAACCGCGAGGACCTGGCCTTTTCGCATTTCACTCTTCCTTCCTGGTTATCCTCACTCTGCGTATTCTTCTTCCCTTGGTTTCGATAACTTGGAACTCATAGCCATCAAACTCGACAGTCTCGCCCACGCTGCAGAGAGCGCCCGCACGGTCGAGCATGAACCCCGCGACCGTGGTGTAAGGGCCGTCAGGTATCTGGACATCCAGCTCCTCCCTGATCGCGGACACGGGCGTGCTTCCGCTTATCGCCTGATCGAGCTCAATATGCTTCTCGGCCACCTGATCATATTCATCGCTTATCTCACCCATTATCTCTTCCACCAGGTCCTCGAAGGTCAAGACCCCAATGGCGCGGCCGTATTCATCGGTAACGATGGCCAGGTGGCGCAGGTCCTCTCGCATCTCGCGGATGGCGCTCCTCACATCCTTGGTTTCCGGAATGAAGTAGGCCTGCCGCGCGAAGTTCCTGACCTTCAGATCGTCCCTCACACCAAGCAGGTCCTTAAGATGCAGGATGCCCACGAGATTATCCGCCGTCCGCTTAAAGACCGGATATCGCGAGTGGCCGCTGCGGGAAGCGATGTCCAGGGCTTCATCGACCGTTGCCTCCTCGTCGATGCAGGTAACATCATCCATGGGTACCATCAGGCCGGCAACCTTGACCCGGGAGAGATCCAGCACCCTGTGGATGTGGCCCTGAGATGTCAGGCCAAAACGCGCGTGCGCCGCATCCTTCACTACCGCCCTTATCTCATCCCGCGTCACCTTGCCGCTCGTCTCCACCGACGAGGAGAGCTTAACGAACACCGAGGCAATCAGGGCGACCACCTTGGCCACCGGGTAAAGCAGGAGATATGCAAGCCCCAGGCCCGGAGCGGTCCGGGAAAGGAAACCATCCGGATTGTGTCTCGCCAGCGACTTGGGTATGATCTCAGCGAACAGAAGTATGAGCACCGTACCCGCCCCCGTTGAGACCAGCACAGCATACGGGCCGATGGACCTGCCCAGCCAATCGGTCATCAGCGAGGATGCAAGCACGACAAAGATATTGGTGCCGACCAGAGTTACGCTTAAGAGCATCGCCGGCCGCCTCAAGAGCCAGTCGGCGATCGCGGCGCCCCGGGACCCCTGCTTCGCCCGGCCCCTGATCCGGAACCTGCTGGTCGTGACGAACGCGATCTCGCTCCCGCCGAAGAAGGCGGCGCCCGCTACAGAGACCGCTATCGCCAGGATGAGGATCAGGTCCTTGAATACCATTCGGCTGCTACCTCAACTTCTCGACTTCGATGGACTTGATGCGGCGGCCGTCGGAATCCAGGATCCTCAGCCGCAGGCCTCTCCGCACGAACTCATCGCCGGGAGCCGGTATTCTGCCCAGCTCGTTGACGATGAACCCCGCAATCGTCTCCGCAAGGGTATCGACTATCAACACCCCGACGAGGGCATTGAAGAACTCTATCTCCATTCTCCCTGGAATTTTCCACTTCGACCTCGAAAGCTTGGTATAGCCATGCTTACGCGGGAGCCTGTCACCCACACGGTCGACAATCTCGGCAAGTACATCATCCAGGGTGACGATGCCGACGAAGCTGCCGTGCTCGTCGATGGCCACGGCGAAGTGCGCCTTTCCGGTGACAAACTCCCTTAAGAGGTCCACAACCTGCTTCGATTCGGGCACGAAGACAGGTCTCCGGGCGATTTCCGATATCGTCAGATGCGGGCTGGACTGCTTGTGCAGCAAGTCCTTGGCGTAGAGGACACCCCTGATGTTGTCCCGCTCCTCGACGTCGAAGACCGGGACCCGGGAAAAACCCGAGGACTTTACGATGCCCACGGCTTCCTCGAGCGGGACATCGGAGCTCAACATGAAGACCTCGGTCCTCGGTGTCATTATGTTCTGAACCGACATGTGCTCGATTCTGAAGATGCTGCCCAACACCTCGCCCTCGAACTCATCGATAACACCCTCCGCGTGTCCGAGCGCGATGGCCTCCGCCACATCTCCCGGTGAATCCGGCTCATAACTCGATGGCCGTGCCGGTTTCAGCCTGTCCGCAAAGCTGACGGCGGCCTCGGTCACGCGCCTTAAGGGCGCCAGCATGCTGACCGCGGCGGAGATGACCGGAACGGTGGTGAGCGATACCCTGAGCGGACTACTGACGGCGAATGTCTTGGGTACGACCTCGCCGAATATCAGGATGAGCACGGTCATGACGACGACGCTTATCCCGACCACGTTCTCGTGGAAGAACTTCCCCACCAGGATGGTTCCTATGCTGGAGGCGGCGACATTGACCAGGGTGTTCCCCACCACGATGGTCACCAGGAGGTGGTGAGGATCGGCCAGCAATGACTCCACCTTGATGGAGTTCCTCGACGGCCTGGAGCGCAGTCTTCTTACCTGGTACGACTTAAGGGAAAAGAGAGCGGTCTCGGAGCCTGAGAAAACCGAGGACAGGTACAAGAGGAAAGCCAGGAGTCCTATCTGGAGAATCAGTATTGTCACGTCGTTCAAGTGCGACCCGTTTCAGGCTGCTTCCATACTGGAAGCGTCACTGTGAAACAGGTCCCCTTGCCCTCCTCTGATTCGAAGTCTATCTGTCCGCCCCAATCGCTTACAATCCGCTTCGCGGTGAGCAGTCCAAGTCCGGATCCTCCGGGCTTGGTTGTGTAGAAGGCCGAGAACAGCCTGGCCCTTGCCTCTTCCGGCACCCCGGTCCCGGTATCTTCCACCGAGACCAGTACGGCGGCATCGTCTGTCGTGGTTTGCCCGGCACGGAGCTGCCCTGTCCTGGTCCCGACTGTGAGTGTTCCGCCTTCGGGCATGGCCTCCAGCGCATTCTGAAGCAGGTTCAGGATCATCTGCCTGTATTCAACTTTGCTGCCGCAGGCGTTCACATCACCATGGTTGAATTCCGCAATCACGTCAACATCGAGATTCGTCATCAGGCCGCGCAGGAGCTCGAGCGCGTCCGTGACCAGGCCGGCGAGGTCCACCGGCTCAGCATTCCTTGCCTCCCGCTGCGCGGACCTGGCCAGGTCCTTGAGGTACTCCTCGGTCTCCAAGACCTTTTCGGCTATCTGCTCGAGGGTTTCCCTCACGGGCTCTCCCTCGACAATCTCAGATGCCGCCCGCCGGGCCATCAAACCTATGGACACAAGCGGCGCCCTGAGGTCGTGCACCAGAGTGCCCGCCAGCCCCCCCAGCGCCACCTGGGTCTCGGCCCTCAGGATCTGGAGATGCGTCCTGCTCAGCTCGTCATATGCCTCCTCAAGCTGGCTCAGCCGGCGGCGGAGCCTCTCATGAAGCGATGCGTTCAGGATGGCGAGAGCCGCCTGGCTGGCGAAGGTCTCCAGCAGCCGCACATCCGCGGAGGTGATCAAGCGCCTGGTGACGAAGTTATCCGCAAGGATCGCCCCCAGCTTTTTGCCCTCCGCGACCAGCGGGACAACGACGAAATCGTCACTCCCCAACGCACGGGCAAGCACACGCGATAGGGGATCGTTGCCGGCATCCCGGGCAATGAAGGAAGTGGAGGTCTCGAGACAGGCTGCAACCGCATTGGTCTCCGGGTCCAACGGAAGGACGATCCGGTCTGCCATCTCCGTGACCACCCCGTTCTTGGCCTTCCCATCCGGCCACCGCGCGGAAAGTATGTTCCCCAGGCTCATTCCTTCCTTCTCCATTGCCTTCCAGATCTTGTCCGCCTCGTCGGAATCCGCGGGCCCGACGCCAAGCCGGCCCTTGATCACGGATCCCTGTTCGTCGACCAGCAGCAGAATGGCCCGGTTAAAGCCGAGCCCGTCGCCGGCGGTGACGGCGGTGAGAATGACAAGCAGGAGGTCATCGAGCCCCATCGTGCTCTGGAGCGCACGAGCGACCTCACTGAGGAGCGTCACCTGCACGACCTTGCTTCGTCGCTCGGCCGTAAGCACGCTTACCTGGGATGCAAGCGAAGCGGATTCTCTGAGTAGCGCATCGAGCGTGTCGACCATGGCCTGATCGGTGAGCCTCTTTCCCAGGGAGCGCTCCCGCGATGCGGTGAACACTGGGCAGGAGGAACAGCGGTCGGAGAGCCTTTCGGTCAAGCCGACCTCGCCCCCGAAGCAGGAGCTGCCATCGGCCAGCCAGCAGCGAAGATCATCAGAGGAATGGGCGAGGCAATCTCCCCGGTCGCACGAGAGCCACTCCCAGCAGCGTATGGGATGTGAGCCCGAAGAGTCATTCACGACGGGTTCCTCCGCAATGGCGCGTTTTACTGGAGCGCGTGCTCAAAGACCTCGTCTAGATTGTCAACGAAGATGAACTCGAGCCCGTTCTTGACTATCTCGGGGACTTCAATCAGATCCTTCTCGTTCTTGCTCGGAAGGATGACCTTCCTGATGCCGGCGCGCCGGGAGGCCAGGATCTTCTCCTTGATGCCTCCGACCGGCAGCACCCTGCCCTTGAGCGTGATCTCGCCGGTCATCGCGATGTCGGCCCTCACCGGCCTCTTGGTCAAGAGCGAAAGCAGGCTCGTCGCTATCGTAACCCCGGCCGACGGCCCGTCCTTGGGGACACCACCGTGGGGCACATGTATATGCAGATCGTGTTTCTCATAGAAGGACTCATCCACCTTCAGGAACTCCGCCCGGGATCTCACGTAGGTGAGCGCAGCCTGGGCGGACTCGCGCATGACT
>JAUXGG010000038.1 GCA_030622265.1 Candidatus Eiseniibacteriota bacterium | reverse complement strand
GCATTCAAGATGGAGAAGTCCGTTGCCCTGCAGGGTGGGGGATCTCCGGGAGGGCGCGGACACGGTGTGTTCATAAGCGCGCTTCCCAGGGTTGACCGGGACATCGGGTATTTCATAACCGCGGGCGACGAGGCCACCCGGACCTACCGGATCACGGTAAACGAGGAACCGAGGATAAAGAACGGTTCCATAACGCTCTCCTATCCCGCACATACGGGCCTTGGCCGGCAGGTGCTGCCGCGGGGGGTCTGGGACATCACTGCTCCCTATGGCACCGACGCCCTCATCGAAGTCATGGCAAACTGTGACCCCGAGAGCATCTGGGTGGAGACGGCGGATTCAACAAGGGCTATTTCGCGGGTGATGATTCCGGCGGCCGGCGATTCCACTGCCGTCACTATGCGCCTTGCCGGGAGCTTCACCTATTCCATCGAGATGATCACGCGCGAAGGCCGCAGGGCGAATTCACACGGGCCTCATTCGGTGACGGTGGTAAAGGATCAGCCCCCGTATGTCAGGATAGAAAGCCCGGGTGATGAGATCATGCTCGAGGCGGACATGATAATACCGCTATCGGTTGTGGCCCTGGATGATTATGGCATCGGATGGATGACGCTTCACTATGCCGCACCGGGTGATACCTCGCAGGTCAGGCTTTCCTTTAATGGCAGGACCCAGGCCCGCAGCGACTATAACTGGGACACCGGTTTCCTGGATGTCCTCCCGGGCGATGTAATAACCTATTATGTTTCGGTGGCCGACAATGATGCCCTGACCGGGCCGAAGTACGCGAGAACCGAAGTCCACGTGGCGCGCATCCCCAGCCTTTATGACTTCTATGAGGAAATCGAGGACGAGCAGGACGAGGCCGTCGAGAATCTCGAAGAGATAGCGGAGGAAGCCCGCCATCTCAAGGAGCAGCTCGAAGAAGCGATCGAGGACATGAAGCGCACCGGGGACGTGGGCTGGGAGGAACAGCAGAGCATCAAGCAGAATCTCGCCGAGCGGGAGGACCTGAGGAAACGCGTCGAGGACGTGGCGCAGGCCCTCGATGAAACCCTGGAGAAGATGGGTGAGAATGAGTTGGTGGACTTCGAGGTAATAGCCAAGATGGAAGAGGTCCGCAAGCTCTTCGAGGAAGTCGCGACGGAGGAGATGATAGAGCAGATGCGGCAGATGCAGGAGGCGATGAGCGACCTGTCGCCGGAGGAGATGCGCGCGGCGATGGAAGACATGAACATGTCCCAGGAGGAGCTGCTTCAGAAGCTCGACCGGGCCATCGAAATGCTCAAGCGTCTCCAGATGCAACAGAAGATGGAAGCCGTGGCCAATCTCGCCGAGACCATTGCCGAGGAGCAGAAGAGGCTCAATGAGGAAGTCGGCGAAGGATGTGATCTTAAGGATGCCGCGGAGAAGCAGCGCTCGCTTGGCGAGGATACCGAGAAGCTTAAGGAGATGATGGAAGATCTTGCAGAACTTCTCAAGGAGGGTGAGAACCCGCTGGGTGAGGATATTGAGAAGGCATCGGAATTCATGGAGTCGGAGCAGATCGCCGAGATGATGGCGCAGGCCGAGAAGGCGATGTCTAAGGGTGAGGCTTCCAAGGCGGGCGAGAAAGGGGCGCAGGCCGAGAAGGACATGTCCGAGGTCGCGGACATGCTCGGCAAGGCAAGAGACACCATGATGGGCAAAGAGCAGCAGGAAGTGATGGAAGCGCTGACCAAGGCGATGCACGACCTGCGCGACATCTCGGGCAAGCACGAGGAAGTGCTTCACCAGATAAAACAGCCCGGCGGTATTTCCAGCACCGAGCTGGCCCGGATGGAGATGGTATATAAGGAAGCCCTCGACCGGGTCGCGATGGATCTGCTGGAGACCTCAAGGAAGTCGCTCCTGGTAAGCCCGATGCTCGGCATGGCCGTGCTCGAGATCGGCTCGAAGCTTCAGACGATTTCGGATCTACTCGCCCAGGGCATAAGGGGGCGCGCCGAAGGCGATGTGAGATCGGCGCTGGGGCAGATGAACAGCCTCATAACCGGGCTGATGGACGCCATGGACCAGGCATCGTCATGCTCTTCGTCGGGAGGAATGTGCAGCGCCTTTCAGAATCTCGAGAGCATGTGCTCATCGCAGATGGGAATCAACAAGGGGACCCAGAGCGTCCTGAGCATGGGCGAAGATGGGATGAGCATGGAGGCGAGGGCCCAGATGGGGAAACTCGCCGCCCAGCAGGAAGCGGTCAGGAAGGGACTGGATGACCTCTCGAAAGAACTGGGTAACAGGGGTGAGATCCTGGGCCGGCTGGACGACCTGGCCGAGGAGGCCAGGAAGGTCGCGCAGGAACTCCGCAGCCAGGACATAAGCCCGGAGACCGTTCGCAGGCAGGAGCAGATCCTCACAAGGATGCTCAATGCCCAACGCTCCATGCGGCGAAGGGATTATTCGGAGCGCAGGAAATCCAGGGTGGGTGAGCTCTATGAGGTTGAGCCGCCGCCGGAGCTGTCCGAGGAGGAACGGGCCGAGCTCATGCAGGATCTTCTCTACCAGCGGCGCGGCTACTATCCACCGGAATACGAGGAACTAATAAGGGCCTACTTCAAGGCCATATCGACAACCAGGGCTGGCGAATGATTGACCGAAGAGTGACTGGGGAACGGGTGACTGGCGGACGAGTGATGAACAATCAGATGATACGGAAACGAGCGATGGGCCGGCGAATGATGCACGGGCGAACCAGGGGCAACGGGATTAAGAAGTTAGCGACGCGTGTTGCGGCTGCGGGCATTCTCGCAACCATACTTTTAGCTGTCGCATTCGCCTGTTCGGCCCAGACAAACCGTGAGCACCGGGACAGGATCCTAAGGGATGCCCGGCACCTCGCCAGGAGGGGAAATCGCCTGGCCGCTCTCCAGATCATGGAGGGACTTTACAACGAGAACCCCCTGGACCATACCGTCCTGAGAGAATACTCGGGCATGCTCGTGGGGGCGGCGCAGTATGAAAAGGCCGAGCAGGTCTTGAGGGATTATATAAGCAGGAGCCCAGATGACATGAAGACGGTCAAGGCGACCGCCGATCTGGCATCGCTCCGCTTCAGGCAGGACGATCTGGATGGAGGCCGAGAGCTGATCGACAGGATCATAAGCCGCGCTCCCCGTGAGCTCTGGCCCTACCAGCTGGGCCTGGATGCCTATATCGACAATGACATGAAGGATGAGATCCTGGCCTTCATCGCCCGGGCCAGGTCCGCGCTCGGGGACTCCACGCTCTTTGCGGTCGATGCCGCGCGGGTTTATGAGGAGCAGGAGGAATACGCGAAGGCCACCTGGGAATACCTGCTTTCGGCGGCGCCGGGTGGCAAGGCTGAAGAGATATCTCACTACATAATCCGCATGGCGCGGGCGGAGGAGGCCAGGCCCGCCGTGATATCGGCGCTTGAGCGCGCGCGGGCTCTGGGAGCTTTCGGTGGAGCCGTGGGGCGCGCAATCTGGGAGGTGCACCTGCTGGATGGCGCCTGCGGGAAGGCCCTCGAGGAGATTCGCGAGGTTGGGCCCGCGGATGAGACCGGCGCGGCTCTCTTGGTGGAGTTCGGGCAAAGGGCGGCCGATGAGGGGTGCTTCGAGGAGTGCAGGGAGGCCTATGGTCTTGCGGTGTCCTATGCCCCGCACAATTCGAGGGTGCCGTACTATCTTCTCAAGAAGGCAGAGTGCGAGCTGGCCTCCGGCCTCACCGACGATGCCCTGGTCACTTATGATGAGGTGGCTGCCAGGTTTAAGTCCACGAAATGGGCGAGCCGCGCAATGCTTGAGCGGGCCCGCACATACAGGGACCTGGGCCGGCTGGCCGATGCTGCCGCCGAGGCCGACAGGATCATCTCCTCAGAGCGGGATACCGCTGTCAGGCACCAGACCATTCTCTTTAAGGGCGAGATGCTGGTGCTTTCAGGTGATCTCGAGCAGGCCTTCAAGACCTATGACCTGGTCTCGACCGACTGGGATGGCGAATACGCTCAGGAAGCCTTCTTCAATCTGGGGGAGATAAGTTTCTACCAGGCCGAGTTTGATGATGCGCTCTCCTATTACAATGTCACCCTCCGGGAGTATCCCGACGGCACAAGGGCGAATGACGCCGTGGAAAGGCTCCTGGTGATAAAGAGCTCCGGTGGCGGCGGTGACTACAATCCGGCTCTTGAGGATTTCGCCGGTGCCTTGTTCGATAGAAGGCGCGGGCTCAGCGAAGAGGCGATCGCGGGATTCCTGGAATCCGCGGGTACGGGCAGCGATCTTGGTACCCACAGTCTCATGCAGATATCGGAAATTCACGCCGAGACCGGATCTTTCTTAAAGGCGGTAAGGACCTATAAGCTGGTGGGAGAGACACTTGATGTTTATCTCTCTCCGTCCGCCCTGGAAGCGGTCGGCGATGTCTATATGGGCATGGGCCGCACCGGTGATGCGGTCGGCGCCTATGAAAACGTGATTCTCAAGTTTCCCGGGAGCGTGTCCGCGGGTGAAGCGAGGAGAAAGATGGATCTGGTTCGGAGGAACACCCATGGGTCTTAGGAACATACGGACTCCCGTGAATATACGTGTCAGGACTGTGTTTACCAGGGCTCTTATTGTCCGGGCATTGACCATCCTGCTTGTCATTGCCGCTCTGTCGGGCTCTGCCGGCGCCGGCAAGATGCTGATCTACATGGACCTGGATCAGACGGATCATCTCAGGGCCTATGGTGTGGCCTACTGGTCGCTGCAACAGGGCTTCCAGGTGGAGTGGCTCCTCAATTACCGCGGCGGCTCCTTCATGATGGACGCGGCGGAGATCGTCGGCAGGAAAGCCACCCTGATGGGCGTGGCCTTCAATGTCATATCTCCAGGGGCGGCGGCAGATGTCTACCGGACCATAGAAGATGAGAACATGGAAGTGGTTCTCTTGGAGAAGGCCCCCGCGATTGCAGTGTATGCCCCGCCCCGGACGGATCCCTGGGACGATGCGGTGAGATTGGCGCTGGAGTATGCGGCTGTCCCGCACACCATCATCTATGATAAGGAGGTACTGGCGGGTGATCTCGATGAGTTCGACTGGCTGCATCTTCACCACGAGGATTTCACCGGCCAGTACGGCAAGTTCTACGCGAGCTATCGTAATGCCGACTGGTACCAGCAGCGCGTGAAGGAGTCCGAGGCCATGGCGGACAAACTCGGTTTCTCCAAGGTCTCCGAGCTTAAGAAGGCCGTTGCCTATGAGATCAAGGACTATGTCACCCGTGGCGGCTTCCTGTTCGCGATGTGCTCGGCCACCGACTCCTATGACATAGCTCTTGCCGCCGGGGATGTGGATGTGGTTGCCGACGTTTTCGACGGCGATCCCGTGGATCCGGATTACCTGCGCAAGCTGGACTATGAGAGGACGCTGTGTTTCACGGATTTCAAGCTCATTACCAATCCGCTCGTTTATGAATACTCGGACATAGACACAACGCCCATTGCGGCCCGGAGGGGCCAGAGCAATGACTACTTCACCTTGTTCGAGTTCTCCGCAAAGCACGATCCCATCCCGGCGATGCTTACCCAGAACCACGTGTCGGTCATAAACGGATTCATGGGCCAGACCACGGGCTTTGCCAAGCACCTCATCAAGTCAGAGGTGACCATAATGGCCGAGACCGAGGGCCAGAACGACGTCAAATACCTAAACGGGGCTTTCGGCAGGGGGACCTTCACCTTCTATGCGGGGCATGACCCCGAGGACTACCAGCACATGGTGGGAGACCCGCCGACCGACCTGGCCCTGCACAAGAACTCTCCCGGATACCGGCTGATCCTTAACAATATTCTCTTCCCGGCCGCGCGTAAAAAGGAAAAGAAAACCTGAAAGGAGATCTACCCTGGAATCAGCACCTGAATGCATACCCTGCTGTGTTAACCAGGCCCTTCGGGCATCCCGGATGGTCGGCGTGGATGAGGACATCCAGAAGGAATCTATGCGCGAGGCTATGAAGGCGCTCGTCGGACTCGACTTCAGTGACGCTCCGGCCCTGATCGCGACCAGGGCCATCAGGGCGGCGGAGAAGCTATACCCCGGTGTCGATCCCTTCGAGAGGGTAAAGCGCGAGACCACGGCCGAGGCACTCGGCCTCTATGAATCAATAAAGCCCGGCGCAATGGAACTCATGGCGGCCATGGGGCCCGTCGACAGGTTGAAGTACTGTGCTAAGCTTGGGGCGGCGGGCAACATAATCGACTTCGGGATATCTAGTGATTTCGACCTCGAGGCCACGCTCAAGGAGACCATGGCCGGCGATCTCGCGATCGATTGCTCGAAGGAGCTTCACGAGGCGATTACCCGGGCGAAGACTTTTCTCCTGGTGAGTGACAATGCCGGCGAGATAGTCTTTGACCGCTTCCTCTTAGACGAGGTCCTGCGGCTCGGCAAGCAGGTCTACGTGAGTGTCAAGTCCGGCCCTGTCCTCAATGACGCGGTTCGGGCGGATGCCGAAGCGGCGGGCATAGCGGACTCTATCAAAGTCATAGAGACCGGCTCGGCAAGCCTGGGAGTTATTTACCAGGAATGCAGCCGGGAGTTCATGGAAATCTTCCGGGATGCGGACGTGGTGCTATCCAAGGGCCAGGCCAATTACGAGACCCTCGATGACGCTCCCCGCGACGTCTTCTTCATCCTCCGGGCCAAATGCCCGGTCCTGGCCAAGCCCATCGGCGTTGCGACCGGGGCTTCTGTCCTCATCCACTATCCGGGGCCACCGGAATTCGATTTCCTATCATGACAGTCCCGGGCTATCCCCCGTTGCCTGTCACACCTCCATTGCCTTCGGGCAGCGTTGCCGCGAGGCTGGGGTGCGTCCCTCGATGGGCTCGGTGGGCGAGGGCTTCTACAACCCTCACCGGCGCCGTTCCGCACCGGGCTATGGGTCACCGGTAAGTACTGTATGATCGCAAGAGGTTAGGTGTCCGTGAAAGCGGGGAACTCCAGAGAAGCCTCTTCACTACCAGCGTCTTCGGACACAACTCCATGATAGTTCAACTAATTCGGGGGATGTTACGAATTAGTAGCGATGTCAAGGGGAAACTCCTGGGTGGGTGGGGTTAGGAAGAGACAAGGTGACCCCCCTGGGTGGTTAGGTGAGTTGGTGTTTTTTGGGGAGGCGCTTAGCCATCCCTCTCCGCCAATATAAGTGAAACAGCGAGGTATGCTTAGTTCAGAGTGTAGGGCAAGTAGGAGTTTTGGGATGAATTCGATGGGCTTACGGTCCGGCGTTCAGGACAGGGGATGGATCTCTCTCACGAAGGGCTTCTGCATCTTCGAATGGATGGTAACCATGTCCCCGGTCTGTCCCAGGACCCACATCAGCTTGACCATCGCGGTCTCGGATGTCATGTCCAGCGCAGGGATCGCCCCCGCCTCCAGAGCGTCTCGTCCTACCTGGTAGATCTCCATCTGGGTTGAACCCACTATGCACTGGGTGCACACTACGACGGGGACATTCCTGGCCGTTGCAGCCTTTATGGCGGGTACCAGGGAGTTGGTCTCGGTCGGGATATGACCGGCGCCATAACCCTCAAGCACAATACCGTCATGGACCCGGACAAGGTACTCAAGGATATCAGGCTTGAACCCGGGATATACCGCAATCCGCGCGACGTTCTCGTTAAGGCAAGGCTGAAGCAGGGGCTTTCGGGAGTTTCTGGCCCTCGGCGTGGCATTGAACTTGATGAACAAACCGATGTCTCCCATAGGATGTTCGTTCACCGAGACAATCGCCTGTAAGTCGAAGACCGACGTCTTCTTGGCTCTGGTGCCATAGATGATCTGGGAGCCGAAAACCACGGCCACTTCTGCAAGATCTGAAGTCGCAACCCGCACCGCGTTTATCAGGTTGACGTGCCCGTCATTTCCGATCTCACCAAGCGGCACCTGGGCGCCCGTGACCACTATGGGCTTCGGCAGCTCCTGAATCATGAAGGCCAGAGCAGCGGAGGTATACGCGATCGTATCCGTACCGTGGGTTACGACAAACCCATCATACTCATCCATGCGCTGATAGATTGCAGTCGCCACGGACTTCCATAGACCAGGCTGGAGATTGCTCGAGTCGATATTGGCCAGAGCCAGGAGGTCTATATCCGCGATCTGCCTGAGCTCGGGGACACACTCCAGGAGAACGCCTGCATCTCTGCAAGGCGACAGCGTGCCATCCTCGTTCCGGAGCATCGTGATCGTGCCGCCGGTTGTTAGAATCAGTATCCTGGGTTTGGTATGCACATCTGTATCCTCCTGGCTTCCAAGGCGCAATCTAAGCGCCGGCCGCCGCAAGGTCAATGCCTAACCAAGGGGATTCTTAGCCCGGATGCGGGAGCGCAAGACCTTACCTGCAACTGATCCTAAGCTCACATACTGCGCGCAGCTCTGCCCGATGGGCCTGTGATCAAGATCTTCCAGACACAAGTGCGGATTTCGGAGTTAATTGACCACCTATTTCGGAAATAATTGACCAGTGATTTCGGAGCAAAATGACCGGTGATTTCGGTTTTAATTGACCACTTTTTGGGCCAGCCCGAAATGGGTGGTCACTTTGGACCGAAACAGGTGGTCAATAATTCCCGAAATGGGTTGATGCGACGCTGGATACGGCAGGGTTACTGTTCTCCTTTGTCACTGATGGAGAGGAGGACAGATGTCAAGGAAGGCTGTATCCATGCGCAAAGCACGCGACATTCTTCGGTTGAAGTACGAGATGGGCCTCGGTGTACGCCAGATCGCCCGTAGCCTGCGGGTCTCTCACGGCACGGTAGTCAATTACCTGTCTCGTGCAGGGGTGGCAGGGATCGGGTGGCCGCTGCCTGCTGAGATTGATGATGAGGAGCTTGAGGCACTTCTCTTTTCCTCCAGGAGGTCGGCAGAGGAGGCACGACGTCCACTTCCTGCGATGGAGGAGATCCACAAGGAGTTGCGAGGCAAGCGGCGCTCCAAGGGTATAACCTTAACGCTCTTGTGGGAGGAATACCGGGCCGATGAGCCGGGCGGTTACGGCTACACCCAGTTCTGCGAGTACTACAAGCGATTCGTGAGCACTCTGGAGCCCGCACTCAGGCAGCCTTACAAGGCCGGCGAGAAGCTCTTCGTGGACTGGGCCGGTGAGACGATCCCGGTAGTTGACGTCTCAAGCGGCGAGACCTGGCAGGCACACCTGTTCGTGGCTGCCCTGGGGGCGAGTAACTACACCTACGCTGAGGCGTTTGAGAACACCCAATTGCCTTCGTGGGTCGAGGCCCATATTCACGCTTGGGAGTTCTGTGGGGGTGTGGCGAGAGTCACGGTGCCGGACAATGAGAAGACCGCCGTAACGAGACCATGTCGTTACGAGCCGGTCGTGCACCGCACCTACGAGGAGATGGCCGAGCATTACGGCACAGTGGTCATCCCTGCTCGTCCCAGGGAACCCCGGGACAAGGCCAAGGTGGAGGCTGCTGTCGAGAATGCGGAGCGGCGTATCCTGGCGGTCTTGAGGCATCAGACCTTCTT
>JAUXGG010000221.1 GCA_030622265.1 Candidatus Eiseniibacteriota bacterium | reverse complement strand
TCGAACGTCCCGGCAGAGTCCCTGTCCAGGTCGGCGGCCGCCAGGTATACCTCATCCGGCCCGAGATCCGTGTCGATGGGGATCACCGCGATCTTCTCTTCGATTTCCCTGCCGATAATCTCGATCCTCCCTCCACTCCTTCCCCCTCTATAGTATACTATTTCCGGCTCGCCCTGTGGCCCGCCATCCCACACATCAGCCAGTACCGGCTGGCTGTAACCCTCTCCCTCCGGCCCAGCCGGATAGGCATAAACCTCCTCCGGGTGCTCGAAGACGTAGAGAGCCGAATCGGTTCCAATGAAAACCATGCACTCATCGGCGAAGCCGCCCGCCGCGAAGTAACCCGCCGTGGGAACACCGTTGATATCGCCCTCGACCTCATAGAAGGCGCCCAGAGAGTCGGCGTCATCGTATACAGCCGACCCGTCCGCATGGAAGGCATAGACATTTCCGGTCTCATCGGCCAGGAAGGTCTCCAGGCTGCCGTCGGCGGAATTATCGAGGTTGGCCGCCACCAGTTCGGTGGGGTGAGAACCATGAAGCCTCCTCGGCCAGCCGGGCATGGGACTCAAGGCCCCCGCCTCATCGGCCTCATAGGCATGTATCTCCGATCTCAGCCAGGAAAGCGAATCCTCCCAGGCGCCTCGCTTGAGCAGGGCCTGTACCTCGTCCCTGCCGTCCTGGTCGATATCCGCAAACACTATCGAGGGTACGCCCCATCTCATGCTATCACCCAGGGCCACGGGGAAGTCGCTTGCTCCCCACTGATGGGCGACTCTCATCCGCATCACTATGTCCGCCGCCCCGATGTTGCGGATCGCTATGTGGGAATGGCACCCCGTGGTGCTGGTCGAGCGGGGATAAGTCTCGAACGCGAAACGCGAGTTGTTGCCTTCGAAGAAGGGATCGAAGGGGCTTCCAAGAAAATAGAAGGAGTTCAGGTCACCCAGGTCGGGGATTCCATCCCCCTCCACAAGCCGCACCCCTCTCCTCTCCCAATAGGCGTTTACTATACCGTAGGGATTACCGAAGTCCACCATCAGCTGGTCGACGTGCCAGATCAGGAGCCCGCTTCCCGGCAGGGCGAAATCGAACTCATGGTTGAATTCCCTGTCGGCATTGACGGGCCCTATGATCACGCCCGTGGAGTCCTCGCTGGGATCGGTGAGAAGATATCCGGCGCCGTCACCGTCCAGGTCAGCCTGGCGGTTCTCCACGAGATAGTACTCGTGAGAATTCATAGGCACCTTAAGCAACTCGGTGCTCGGGAATCCCTCCTGGAGCTCCGTAGCCCTCAGCCGGTACCTGCCCTGGTCAAGGACGGTTTCGGGTTCCGCCCAGCCCAGGTAGGCTTTGTTCCAGGCGCAGATCGAACCCGGAATAATGCCGCTTACGAAATACGCCTCATTGCTGAGCGTATCCTCCAGGACCACCCCAACGCCGCAGCCAAAGTCCATGAGGCACCAGTACCCGACGGCGCTGAGGCCGGTATGGGTATCATATAGATCGGGCAGGCCCAGCTGGTGACCCACCTCATGGGCGACCACGCCGTTAATTCCGTTAATGAACCCATCCTGGGACGTGGTTTCGGGAACGACGGCGCCATCCACAATGAAACTCGTGCCCTCATCCACCGCCATGGCCGCGGTCTCGGCAAGCGATATGAAAAACGATGGAATGTCATAGGGGCTGTCACCCATGATGTCGTTCTGCCAGTCCGAGCCGGCGTGGAAAATCACGACAGCATCATAGTCGCCATAGGTCAGGTCAGGATCCTCGTCGCCGGCCGTGATGGCATCCCTGAAGAAGAGTTCAAGACCATCGACGGCCCAGGTCCACTGCCCCCCACCGGGATTGTAGTCCCCAACATCGTCGAGCACATAAGCCCTATCATTGTCCAGGGGAAATATCCGGTGCTCGATCACCAGGTGACCGTATGACATAGTATTGTAGTAGTAACTGAGGGCATCCATGTGCTTGGAGAAATACTTGCTGTTATGCGGCGGAGGATCGATGGGCATCTCGCCGCGCAAGTCCCTCAAGTCGAAGCGGCCCGTACCGCCTGTTATCTTGGAGTAATCAGGAACACTCGCGAACTCGACGCGTATGGTCGCGATCCGGAGCGTATCCTTGACCGTACCGGCAAGCGTATGAGGAAACTTCTGCTGGGTGGTCTTCAAGATCTTGCGCCTTGACGGAACATCCTTGATCGGCGCGTTCAGCCACTTCTTGAGTCTTGCCTCACTCGCCGCCTTCCACTTGCTGTCGGCATCCGGCCGCTTGATCTCGATAATGCCTGCGCCCGGCGCGGAAGTCAGGGTAAGGACCACCAGACAAATCAGAACTGCAGATATCGCTCCCCTCAACACATCCCCTCCTTACAGCTTGTAGTTAATTGAGAACTTGCTCTCCCGTCCGAGCTCCTCCGCCTTGGGCACGCTTGCATAGTCGAAGTCGAGCCCGCCCCCTATTGGCGCCCTTATGCCGAAACCGAAGGTGAATCCCTCGATCTTGCCGTCGTGGTCATAGATATAGCCCAGGCGCGGAGCGACGAAGTTGGCTATCATCACCTCCAACCCGGTGTTCAGGGTCGCATCCCTGTTCACCGCGCTGAAGTTGCCCTCGGTATAGATCTCATCCAGACCGATCAGCGCCTTGGTGACCTCTACCGAGATGATGCTCGAGTAGGTGTCAGACAAGAACGGCTTCACAGCGATACCGCCACGCACCGTACGCGGAAGCGGCGCCGACTCGTCCTTGCTCACGAAGCTCATGTCGGGACCGAGGTTCTGAAGCGCGACCCCGTAGGAGAACCTGTCCCCCACCTTGCCGAGGAAACCGAAATCCGCCGCGAAACTCCAGCCGGCACCCTCGACGAATCCCGTCTGCGCGGTAGCCGGTGCCAGGAACACGCGGGTTATCTTCAAGCCCACACCCAGGGAGTTATTGTCGTCAAGCCTTAAGGCATAGTAGCCGCCTATGGCGAACTCATAGCTGGTATGCTCTTCGACCTGCTCCCCCGCTGGTGTCGTCTCCCACCACTTGCCATAGGTCAGGTAGATCGCATTGATGCCGAGCGTCCCTATGTTTTCCATATTGTAGGCGAAGTTGAGTGACTCGTAGTAAACGTCATCGGCCAGCATGGGAATCAACTGGCTGTGAGTCAGCGAGATATGGCTTCCCTCGAGAAAGCCAAGTCCCCCGGGATTCCAGTACATAGCCGTTGCATCGTCCGCTATCGCAACATATGACTGCCCAAGGCCCCAGGCCCTCGCAGAAGGTGAGATGATGAGCGAGGGCGCGGCCGCTTCGCCTACGGCCATGGCCTCCGTGAATCCCATCAACAGGAACATCATCAGCAGGATTATCGCTTTACACCGCATTAAGTCCAACCTCCCTTACCTTGCACGAACGACTGCAATCTTGTCACTTGTACCGAAAGAAGGATCTGAGGGCGCACTGGCCTCGACGACAACCAGGTAGGTGCCGTTGGCCACCGCGTCGCCAACAAGATCATTTCCATCCCATTCTATTAGATGATATGAACCGCGGCCCGATGTCGAACCCGTCCAGATCTTCCTGCCGGATAAGGTATATATCGTGGCTTCTATCTCTACATAATCGTCATTTTCGTATTCCCACACGATAAAACATGTGCCGGGCGATGGATTTGGATAGGCGTAAACCACGTTTCCGGCCCCGGCCGCACCCAACCCGACCATGAGATCGAAGTCCTGCGTACTGGAGTTATTGAGATTATCAAACGCGGTGACGCTGAACTTGTGGACTCCGCCCGCCATCTGGGGCACCACGAACGAAGCCAGCGACTTGGTATAGTCCGAACCCATAGCATAAAGGCTGTCGGCCAGGCTCACCCTCTCGACATCATCGAAGGCCACCGAGACACTCGGGAAGGCCTCCGACTTGCCCTTCACGGCGACACCGCTGTCGTCTGAGAGCCTCACCTCTATCCTCTGCCCCACGATCACCGTGTCCCCGGGCTCCAGGACATTCTCCCCCGAGTGCAGGCTTATTACGGGCCCTTCATCGTCCTCGGCGGCGACAGCGCCGTATATCAGCAGCGAGTCCAGCAGGCCAGAGCCTGAAACCGTGCCATCGGACGTGAAGCATCTTATGCTCCCCCGGCTTCCTTCCCTGGTACTGGAGCCGACGAAGTACCCGAAATCGAAGCGGCCGTTCTCGGCCAGGGTCTTGCCCCTGAAGATCATCGTGCCGGG
>JAUXGG010000185.1 GCA_030622265.1 Candidatus Eiseniibacteriota bacterium | reverse complement strand
GGATACGATCCTGGAGAATCTCGTGCTGACCGGGCTCCGCGGTGTAGGAAAAACCGTACTCCTTGATACCTTCAAACCGATTGCCATGCAAGCGGGTTGGCACTGGGTGGGAACCGACCTTTCAGAAGCGATGAGTCTCACAGAACTGACCATAGCCATTCGGCTTCTGACGGACCTGTCGGTGGTTACCTCGTCAATCACCATAGGGATAGACGAGGTTAAGAGAATCGGGTTCGGGGACCGGAAGATTGAAGTACCCAGAAATCTGGATTACAGAACCCTATCATTGGTCTACGAAGAGACTCCAGGTCTGGCAGCGGACAAGATCAAGGCAGTCCTTGAACTCGTCTGGTCGCAGCTCCGGTTGAGGGAAACTAAGGGGTTGATTTTCGCCTACGATGAGGCCCAGAACCTTTCGGATCATGCTGCTAAGGACCAGTTTCCCCTGTCACTTCTTCTAGATGTGTTTCAGTCAATTCAGAAGAAGGGTATCCCGTTCATGCTGGTTCTGACTGGATTGCCGACATTGTTTCCAGAACTCGTCGAGGCGAGGACTTTTGCAGAGAGGATGTTCAGGGTGGTCTTTCTCGACAGGTTAGACAGAGAAGACAGCAAAGACGCAATCATCAAGCCGCTGGAGGAGGCCCGGCCATCGATAGACTTCGCAGATGACTCCGTGACGATGATAATCGATTTCTCTGGGGGGTATCCGTATTTCATTCAGTTCATATGCAGGGAGGTGTATGACGTCTTCATACAGGAGCTGACGGATGGAGAAACCCCATCGGTTCCTATGGACGGGATCATAAGGAAACTCGACTTCGACTTTTTCGCCGGTCGGTGGGCACGGGCAACAGACCGGCAAAGACAGTTGCTTGCAGTTGTTGCCGGGCTTCCCAACTGTGATGGGGAATTCACTGTGCAAGAGATAGTGACATTGTCCAAGACCAGGTTGGAGAAGCCTTTCGGGAGTAGCCATGTGAATCAGATGCTCTCCACGCTTAGCGAGGCCGGCCTGGTTTATAAGAACCGGCACGGCAAGTATTCATTTGCTGTTCCCTTATTGGGTGAATTCATTCGACGCCAAGCGAAAAAGGAAGTGTAGATACCCAAAGTGGCATGTACTGCTCCGCGGCGCGGGCCCTACCCGCCGGCCGCGGACATGATCAGCAATCTCTTCGCCGTCAGAGAGAACCTCCCGTCACAGGCTTGCCTTGCGCGCGCATCTTCATTAACTTAAGCACAAGCGATGAGTTTATCTGGGGTTTTCGGCTGTCGCCCCCGACGATGTTAGATTCCTGAGGGTGCTAAGTGTTCACGGTGATGAAGATCTCATGAGTTGCCCATTTCTCGAAACCTGCCCGATGTTCAGAATTCTGGCTCTCAGGGATGACGGAAAATACCTGGTATGGGCTTTCTGTTGCAGCGAGCACGCGGACTGCGTGCGCTACAAGAAGACTCTTGCCGGTGAGCTGGTACCGCGGGACTTATTGCCCACGGGGATGAGCCTGCTGCCCCATCTGTCCCGTGCCTGAAAAAGGTGCCTGAAAAAGGGGGACAGACACTCATTTCCATATTGAAATAGGTGTCTGTCCCCTAATTGTTTTTCTGCTTCTTAAGTGAGCTCGCCGACGGCCTGCCGGATGGCCTCAAGACAGGATTCCGCAATGCCGGTCAGCGCTTCGCCGGAGATGCCCGCGGTACCGCCTGCCGGACTTCCCGCCGGGCCACAGCCGGACTCGATACTGATTATCCGCACCGGAGGAAGGCTGAGGAACTTGTTGGCATAGAGGATATCCCCCTCGATATCGATGTTGTCGAATGCCACTTCCGGTGGATGTCCCGGCAGGATCAGCTCGTTCAGGCTGAAAACCGTGACGTCACCCAGGGGCCTTCCCATTGAAGCCCCGTCTATGAGGATCAGGGCGTCAAAGCCGGCCGCGGCCTCGAGAGTCTTGAGCAAAGTCCCCCGGTGCTCGAGTAGAACGGCCCCGGGGGGAAGGGTGCCCGGGGTGACACGGGAGAGCGCTTCCTCCGCGACGGTCCCGGGTCCTGCGCCGGGATTGCGGGCTGCGAGAATGGCGATTTTCAACCGTGTACCTGCCCTCATATGTACTGGTATCTATACCGCGTCGCCCAGGTGGTGCACGGCCGCCTTGGGGGGGCCGGGCACAAGGTACCAGGCCGGTCCGGGGGACGTGGAGTCCGTCCTCAAGACCGGGCATTACGGTATTGAGGAGAACCCCGCTTTGTCAAGCGAATTGGCTTGAAACAGGGGACCAGATTTATTATCATCTCTGGGTTTTGTTGGGGTAGGAGTTTCTGCTTGACAACTGTGCTGGGGTGCTTTACGCTCCCCGGCTTGGTGGGATGGGAGAGATCTGGGTGGCGCTTTGGGTGGTCCGGTAAGCGACCGGTTCAAAGCCAGGAAGGGAGGGAGATGATGCAGACACACTTCATTACGGATACAGATTTGGTCACGTTTTTCACCTCCCTCGAAAAACGTGGTCCCATGTATATGGCAGTAAGAGATGAGGAGGGGACAGTAAGAGTTAAGCCTTCCAGCGAGGTAGGCAGCTATTCCTATCCTGGCGTCAGGGCTTTTCAACCTTTGAAACCGTTCTTCTTTTCTGCCTTGGAAGAAGTGGCCGAGTATCCTTCGGCGGACAAACCGCTCAAGGAAGCCCGGCCTTTCACGATCGTGGGCGCCGCAAGTTGCGATCTCAGGGCGATTGAAGCTCTCGACCGTGTGTTTCTTGAAGGTGACTTCAAGGATCCCTTCTACGAGGAGAAGAGAAGCAAGGCCCTGATAATAGGTTTTGATTGCACCGATCCCCTGGAGACCTGCTTCTGTGTACTCATGGGCGTTGAACCCTATGTCGAGAAAGGTTTTGACCTCGGCCTTGCAAAAGTCGAAGGCGGCTATGTGGTTGAAGTCGGATCGGACAAGGGCAAGCAGGTGGTGGATGATAACAAGGGCCTGTTCAAACCGGCCACTGAGAATCACCTGTCCCAGCGGAAGGCCCTGAGGGATAAGACCAGGGACATCGTTGAGAAACAGTCCAGAGAATATAAGCCTGCGACGACCTGGCAGGATCTCATGTCCAAGGTCTACGAGGACAGCACGTGGGCCCGCAATGTGGAGACCTGCGTCGAGTGCGGAGCCTGTCTTTTCATATGCCCGACATGCCAGTGTTTCCTGCTTTATGACCAGAGAGCCGGCGACCGGTTCAAGCGGCTCAAGATGTGGGATTCCTGCGTGTACAAGAACTTCACCAGGGTCGCCGGTGGCGCGAACCCCAGGGAGCGCTTGATCGACAGGTTCAGGCACAGGTATTATCACAAGCTCGATTACTTCCCGAAAACTTATGGATTCGAGGGGTGCACCGGCTGCGGCCGCTGTATTGTGGCGTGCCCCGGTGAGATAGACATGAGAAAGGTGCTCAAGGAAGCGGACAAGTCATGAAGAATGTATACAGGCCGATAGATGCCGAGATTCTTGAAGTCATTGATGAGACGCCGACCATCAAGACATTCGTCGTCGAGCCCAAGGAGGACATAGGGTTCGCGACCGGGCAGTTCATGGAAGTCACCGTGCCCGGTCTTGGAGAGGCGCCATTCACTCCGTCATCATCACCTAATGTCAAAGAGAAGATCGATTTCACCATCATGTCCGTTGGCAAGGTGACAGAGGAGCTGCACCGGATGACCAAGGGGCAGATGGTGGGCGTCAGGGGCCCGATGGGCAAGGGCTATCCTCTCGATGCCTGGAAGGGCAAGGAGATACTGATAGTCGGTGGTGGTGTTGGAGCCGCACCCTTGCGCTCGCTGTTCCTTGCGCTCGTCGAGAGACTGGATGATTTCAAGAAGATCCTCTACTGCTACGGCGCCAGGACCCCCGGGGACATTGTCTACAAAGAGCAGATCCTGGACAAGTGGCAGAAGATAAACCCCAAGAAAATCGAGATCAGGACGACCGTGGACGAGGGAGACTCAACCTGGAAGGGTAATGTGGGTGTGGTCACCACGGTGGTGAAGGATCTCGGGATAGACATCAATAATAGTGTCGGAGTCGTGTGCGGACCGCCGATCATGATGAAGTTTGGTACCTTTGCTCTGGTTGAGCAAGGGTATCCCGATTCCGCCATTCATCTCTCAATGGAGAAGAACATGAGCTGCGGGATCGGCAAGTGCGGCCACTGCATGCTCGGCGAATATATGGTTTGCCAGGACGGCCCGGTCATGACCTATGACAAGGTCAAGGATAAACCAGCCATTTGGGACTGAGTACGCGAGGGTAAGGATTTGAAAAAGGTATTCATCGATCTCGATCTTCTGGACAAACTGGAGGAAGATGGAGATCTCAAAATCCAGTGTAGTTATCCTTATCACCCGGGAAATGACGGGGTATTGTCGCTCAGGGAATTGGCCTCATATGCCGTGATCTGCAGGCAGTGTAAGTCGGCGAACTGCGTTAGTGCCTGTCCCAATGAGGCGCTCGAGAAAGACGCCGAGGGGATCTTAAGGCGCTATAACATGCGATGCATCAGCTGCAAGTCGTGCGCCATGGCATGTCCCTTTGGCACGATCTATACGGAGGCACTTCCTTTCTTCGCTTCGAGTTGCGACTACTGTATCGACAGGCTGGCTCCGGGCGAGGCTCCGCTCTGCGTAAGGACCTCTCCGGATGAGGTCATACAGTACGCCGATGTTGAGGCTGATGAATC
>JAUXGG010000272.1 GCA_030622265.1 Candidatus Eiseniibacteriota bacterium | reverse complement strand
GAGATTATCGATGTCCCAGCGCGACAGGAGTATGGTGGCGACATCACGGGGCGCACCGCGAAGCGACCGGATCGCCCTCTTGAAACGGGAAGCTGTTACCTCGCGAAGCACCTTCTCCACCCCCGCACTGTCGGAGGGCGGGTCTCCCTGCGTCCATTCGCCGTAGGTGGTCTTGCGCAGGGCCAGCCATGCGCCGTCCAGGGTTTCGCTGCGCAGGATGTGGTCGAAGTCGCTCCTGGAAAGGAGCTCTGAGAGCATGGTTCGGGTCAGAGCGTTTGTGGCTGCATATCTGGCGAGGGATTTCATTCTTTAAGACCACAGAGCCTGTGCACGGCCCGGGTGATAACAGAAGAATCCTCGATACTTGCGCTCCGGACAATGAGATCGGCCCGCGTCCCGGCATCGTCCAGGATGCGCTGCCGCTCCTCGGCTGATTTCTGCCTGGCCTTCTCGAGAAGTTCCTGACCCTCCAGCCGCGCGTTCTCACGCGCCTTTTCCACGATCTCATGGGACGACTTGCGTGCATCCTGGACGATCTGTCTTGCCTCCTCGCGGGCGTCCCGCACCATCTGCTTGGCATCCTGTTCGGCCTGGAGGATCTTCTCGATTACTTCTTTCAAGTCCAGTGCACCTCTTATTCTCGACCTATTTTCGACCTGACTGACTGCCGCCGGGGATGGAACCCCAACGCCACCACAGGCACACATTGCCCCTCTATATTGGTTGCACTATATAACACACCTCATGAGGCGTCAAGGTCAACAAGAAAGCCGACGGGCTCCATCCCGCCGGTCTATGATGGGGGACGCGGCGAGCCCTGACTGCCCTCGCCGCTACTCCGGACTCATTACTCCGGATTCGTTACTCTGTATTCCCGAATAAGTCCGTGGAAAGGTACCTTTCACCCGTGTCGGGAAGGACCACCACGATCATCTTGCCCTCGTTCTCCTTCCTCCCCGCCACCTCAAGGGCTGCCCAGGCGGCCGCCCCGGAGGAGATGCCGACCAGCAACCCTTCCTCCTTCGCCAGCCTCCTCGCTGTCTCTGCAGCATCCTCATTGCTCACCTTTATGATCTCATCCAGAAGTTCCGGCTTGAGGACGCCGGGGACAAACCCGGCCCCAATCCCCTGGATCTTGTGCGGACCCGGCTTGCCGCCCGACAGCACAGGCGAATCCGCCGGTTCCACCGCAATTGCCTTGAGTTCAGGCTTTCTCTGTTTGAGCACGCCTGTGATGCCGGTGACCGTCCCGCCTGTCCCGACACCTGCAACCAGGATGTCCACTGCGCCACCGGTGTCACTCCAGATCTCCTCGGCGGTAGTCTGCCTGTGGATCTCCGGGTTGGCCGGGTTCTTGAATTGCTGCGGAATGAAATACCGCTTATCCCTCGCAGCCATCTGCTCGGCCCTTTTTATCGCCCCGTTCATGCCTTCGCTGCCGGGAGTAAGAATGAGGGTCGCCCCGAATGCCTGGAGTAGTTTCCTGCGTTCAAGGCTCATGCTGTCGGGCATCGTGATGGTAAGCCTGTATCCTCGCGCCGCGCACACGAAGGCCAGGGCTATGCCCGTATTGCCACTGGTCGGCTCGAGGATTATGGTATCATCCTTGATCAGGCCGGCCTCTTCCGCTGCCCTGATCATGTTCGCTCCGGTCCTGTCCTTCACGCTCGAAAGAGGATTGAATGATTCAAGCTTGCCTACAACCGTGGCAGCCAGCCCCTTTGTCACCCGGTTGAGCTTCACCATGGGAGTGTTTCCGATGAGTTCTGTAATATCCGCTGCTATTCCGGCCACCTTCATACCCCCTCTGCCTGTCAGTGCCCCGATACCTGTATTGACTCGGTCTCGATCTTTAGATGCAAAACGGCGCGTATCATCAGATTACTTCCCTGCCACCCCGTGTCAAGCTGTCACTCCAGAATGGCCCTGTGTCCGTCCTCGCGCCCTGTCGACGCGGTCTTGTTGACACGCGGGCATGGTTTGCGGTAACTAGAGATTATGGCAATTACCTGAAGACCGGCTCCAGGAGTGCGCGGAATGAGAGGCGTGACCTTTTGATGGCATCTCGAAACGAGCGTGTGAGCGCAGGCGGGCCCTCGCAGCGCTGGCCGGCCCTCGCCCTGCTGGTGATCGCCCTCCTTGCCGCCGTGCTCTTCATGCATGCCCGCTTCTATGACTACGTGGTCGATGATGCCTACATCTCATTCAGGTATGCCCGCAACCTCGTTGAAGGCGAAGGACTGGTCTTCAATCCCGGTGAGCGAGTCGAGGGCTATACCAACTTTCTCTGGGTGATGCTGATTGCGCTCGGTATGAGACTGGGGTTGGATCCGGCAGGCCTTGCGAAGACGCTGTGCTTCGGATTCGTCGTTCTCACGATGCTCGTGGTCTACTCGCACTATGGCCGGATCTACCTGCGTCGATCTTGGCAGCGACTGCTCCCGGCGGCCCTGATTGCCGTGAGCCCGCCGATAGCCGTCTGGGCATTCGGCAGTCTCGAGACCACCATGTTCGCGTTTCTACTTACGGCCGCGCTTCTGACACATATCGACTCGGGGGAGCGTGGCAAGGTGCCGCTGGCGAGCTCGGCCCTCATCGGGCTGGCGGCAATCACCCGGCCTGAGGGTATGGTATTCGCCACGGTCCTCTTCGCCGACCTGCTGCTCAACCCAAGACTGAGACGGCGCGCCATCGTATGGCTGATACCCATCGCCCTGATCTATGTGCCTTACTTCGCCTGGCGCTATACCTACTATGGGTGGCTCTTCCCGAACACTTTCTATGCCAAGACGGGCGGCGGCTGGAGCCAGTTCCTCAGAGGGCTTGCCTATATCAGGGACTTCCTGGTCTGGCCGGGAGGCATCGTGACTCTGCTGGCCATTGTGCCCGCGACCTTGAAACGCAACCGGAAGACCCTGCTGCCCTTACTTATCTGCTTCGTGTGGTCCTGTTATGTCATGGTGATCGGGGGCGACGGCCTGGCGATGTACAGGTTCATTGTCCCGGTGCTTCCGGTATGCTACCTGCTCTCAGCAGAGGGGCTGCTGCTCATCCTGGAGCGCCTCGGGACAAAGCTGGCAGTCTTCAGGGGAAAACCCGCATCCCTTGTGATCGTGGCAATCTGTCTCCTGATGGTTCTTTCCCGGTCGCTCGGAAGCAGCGAGCGTGATTTCGTAAACGAGGACCGGATCAGGGTGCAGGGAAACTGGGTCCCGATCGGCAAGTGGCTCGGCGACTATGCAAGGCCCGGAGAGACTCTCGCCATTGCGGTGGCGGGCGCCATTCCCTACTACTCGGGTCTTTATACCATAGACATGCTCGGCATAACCGATCCTCACATCGCGCATGTGGAAATCGAGCAGATGGGCAGCGGGACGGCCGGCCATGAAAAGCACGACATAGACTATGTCCTTGCCAGAAGGCCGACCTATATCTTCCACTATCCGTTCATGGTCAAGCGCGCGGTGATCGACAGACATCAATTTGAGAAAAGTTGGTACCCGGGAATTGCCGGGCTACCCGACAATGAGACCTTCCTTGCCATGTACGAGCCTGTCAGTGAGGAGATGGCCGGGCTTCGCATAAACTTCTTCCGGCTGAGGGAGAAATTCAGGTAGGTGGACATGCGAACACGACCGTACACAGGTGATGATTATGGCCGCGTGATCAGCTTCCTGCGTTACCTCTACGCCCTCAGTCCTGACCAGCCATACTGGCTGCCGGCGAGGTGGGAATACGCAGCTTACCTGGTGAGTCCGCTTTACCTGTATCGCGGGTACCCCGATTGGACCAGGTCAATAAGGATCTGGGAGGATGAGCGGGGCGCCATCGCGGCCATAGTGAACTCTGAAAACCCGGATCACCAGTTTTACCTTCACGTGCATCCCTCCCACCGACGGCTGGAAGGCGAGTTGCT
>JAUXGG010000041.1 GCA_030622265.1 Candidatus Eiseniibacteriota bacterium | reverse complement strand
GGGTCAGGTACCGGTTTGTGAATTTGCCGGCAAATTCACAAACCGGTACCTGACCCCAATTGTGAATTTCGCGGCCCTATTGACAAGGGGTGGAACCCACCTTAGGCTTAGGTGTTGAACTCGGTATGCAGCAATGCATTGGGAGGATGCCGGTGCTTAAACTCATACAAGTCGCAGCCATCCTGATCCTTATCCTGGCGTCGGCCGCACAGGCGATCGTGATGGTCGAGGTTACCGAGGTAGACATGGGTTATGCCTACCGGGACGAGCCCCGGACGATGGTCTTCGAGCTCAGGAACGCAGCCCCGGATACCTTGCGTATTTACAGCATTGAGCCCTCCTGCGATTGCACAACCGCCGAGGTCGTGCCCAGAGCCATCGGTCCCAATGAGACCGGCCGCGTGCTGGTGTTTTTCGACCCGATGGGGTACGAAGGGCGCGGGCGTATGGAGGAATATATCAGGTTCTCTACCAGCGATGCCCAGGACTCCGAGATAATACTCAAATTCTGGGTCGAGGTCGGGATCGGTCCTGAACCCTCACCACGGGCTCTGCAGTTCGGCAGCCTGTGCAGGGGAGAGTCGGACACGCTATCGCTCTCGATAACGCCGGCGCCGGGCAAGGACCTGACCATCATCGATGTCAGGAGTGACACGGTCTGCGTTACGGTTGAAAGGGCAGGCGTGGGGGAGGCCGGGCGGCAGGACTTCCGGGTGATCGCCTGCAATGTCGAGGGCTGTGGAAGGGTGGCCACATTCATCACTTTCGACACCTCGGATGAGCTGCGGCCCGAGCTGCGCGTCCCTGTCAGTGTGAGTCTCATGGGGAGCATTGTCGCAGAGCCGGAAGTTGTGGCTTTCGGCCCGACGCTTCCCGGCGGTTATGTGAGCCAGGTTGTGAAGATCTTCTCGCCCCGCGGCATGAAGTTCAAGGTCCCCGAGGTTACCCATTCGATCGAGGGCATTGCTCCCGAGGTCACCATGACCGGCGATGCCTCGTGCGATCTTCGGCTGAAGATCAAGGAAGACGCCCCACCCGGACAGGTCAACGGTTCTATCTCGGTGGAGACGGACTGCCCCGGCGAGCCTCCCGTCGTGATAAAGGTAAACGGGTACATAAGGAAAGGTTCGCGGTGAGACTGGCCAAGAACCGTATCATAAGAGAGTCCCTCCTTCTCCTCATCGGAGTCCTGGCTATTAGTTTCATATTCAACTTCGCAAGGAAGGACGGGATTTCCCTCTTGGCCGACGCCGAGGAATTCAGGGTGCAGACCAATGCCGAGTTTGTCGGTGTCGAGGACGTCTACGAGCTCTTCGCGGATGGCCGGGCGATTTTCATCGACGCCCGCGCGAGTGAGGTCTACGCGCTGGGACATATCGAGGGAGCCATCAACGCTCCTCCGGGCAGTCCGGAGCTGGCCGGTCTCGCCTGGCTTGCCGACGGGGATACCTATGTGATCTGCTACGCCTCGGAGAAGAGCCAGCGCCAGGCAGGTGTCGCGGCCGACAAGATTATCGAGATGGGGTGTGAGAAGGTGTTCCTCATCATGGGCGGATTCGAGGCCTGGGGCGAACAGGGCTTTCCCGTTGACAGAACCGTTGACACCACAGAGGAATGAGCCGGCATGAATGGTAGGCTGAGAGAGATACTTTCCAACAAGTGGCTGATCCTCGCGATCAGGCTTATTCTCGGAGTCACTTTCATCTGGGCCTCACTGGATAAGATCGCGAATCCCGGGGGTTTCGCCCTCAGCATATATAACTACAGGATGCTACCGCATGAGACGATCAACTTTAGTGCCATCGTGATGCCCTGGCTTGAACTGGTGACCGGAATCCTGATCATAGCCGGGATATTCATGAGAGGCAGCGCTTTCTGGATCGGACTGATGCTCCTGGTGTTCATTATTGCCCTGTCCAGCGCGCTTGCCAGGGGCCTTGACATCGATTGCGGGTGTTTCAGTGTGGACGGCGGACACGGAGTTGATACGGGACTTCTGATCAGGGACATACTCATGTTTTTCGGCGCCCTTGTTGTCATATTCTTTGGGACATCCGCCCTGACGCTCAGGGTAGCGTTTTGGCGCTCGGCGGATTGACAGGGCAACCTGCTTTTGTTAGAATTCCTCAGGCGATGATAAGGATCTGTGGAGGAGACAATATGTTCGAATCTAAGTCTGTGCTTGCAGCTATTCTCTTGATCGGCCTGCTGGTGCTGGGTGCGGCTGGCTGGGTGGAGGCCGGTGACGGCAAACAGCTAATGCTGGTTTTCACCACCGACACCGGCGGAGAGCTGAACCCGTGTGGGTGACACGCCGGCGATAAAGGAGGCCTGGCCCGGAGGGCTGGCTACGTTGATTCACTTCGAGAAGTACACGAGAACCTGTTGCTTGCAGACATAGGTGATTTCTTCGGTAATCGCACCCCGTCCCAGGAGAAGTCACGCAGCAGGGTGGTCATCGACTATATGAGAATGGCGAAGTATGACATCGTCACCATCGGTGAGAAGGACATGAACTATGGCCTGGCCTTCCTGCTCGACCAGATCAAGGAGGGCACGTTCGACGTGGTAGGAGCCAACCTCTATAGCAAGCGGGACAGCACGCTCTTGTTCGAGCCCTACATCGTCAAGACGGTAGGCGGAATAAAGGTCGGTTTCATCGGCCTGACGGACAATGATCCGCGCAAGGTCGGAGTGTTTGAACAGCTGGAGGCGGCCTATGTCTCCGGTTACACCGAAGCGGCCCGGGAGTACCTGCCGGAGCTTAAGGAGCAGTGCGACATAGTGGTCGGCCTTGTTCACGTTGGTCTGTCGAACGCCCGGAGACTCGCCGAGAAAGTCCCTGACTTCGACATCATCGTGGTCGGTCACGGAAGCGACCGGACCGCCATGGCCGAGAAGGTGGGGGAAACCATAATCGTCAAGTCCGGCTCCAAGAGCAGCTCCATCGGTACGCTGATGCTCTCGCTGGACGATGATAACCGGATCGTGGCGTTCGATGGGATATCGAAAACGCTCAAGAAGCACGGCCGCAAGAATTTCGAACTCCAGGGATTGGTCACCACGTGCGAGGAACGCCAGAAGGTCAGGGACAGGCTGCTGGCCAAGCGGCGTTACCGGCTCCCTGCAATCCCCAAGCGGCCCGAGGTGATCGCGGGTGAGGGCTATCTGGGTTGGGATACCTGCAAGCAGTGCCACGGCGAGATCTACGAGCGCTGGGCCGATGACCCGCACGCGCATGCTTTCGCCACTCTGGCGGAGGGTGACAAGTGGAATGATCCCGCCTGTCTGCCATGCCATGTGACGGGTTACGAAGTCGCTGCTGCCAGGGACTCGACGGATGTCAAGCCGGAGCTCTGGAACGTCCAGTGCGAGGCCTGTCACGGGATGGGCACCAAACATGCCAGGGACGGCAGCATGAGGCCTGTTCCCGAGAGCGTGTGTCTTAAGTGCCACACCCCCGAGTGGACTCCCGACTGGAATTATGCCGAGGCGGTCAAGATGATCGATCACGGCAGGGATGGAAAACTGGAATGAACCTCAAGGTCATAACGATCCTGCTTATCGTGGCATCGATTGCACTGATAGTGGCAGGCCTTGCCGGCGGGGAGCGTGCCTTCATAGACTCGCTCGGCAGCTATATCTGACTGTCCTGTATAGGGGTCGGGTAACCCCTTCCTGAGCGAATGAAGCGAAGACTCTGGCAAATCATATCCACGGTACTGCAGAACGGTTATATCCCGGGCTATCTCGGCTTCAGGCTCTATGGCGGTTTCCTGAAGGGTTTCTGCGTACCCACCCTCAACTGCTATGCCTGCCCGGGAGCTTTCGGGTCCTGCCCCATCGGGATACTCCAGAACTTCATCGCCCAGCGCATGTTTCCCTATTTCATTGTAGGTTTCCTGGGCCTGGTGGGGGCGGGTGTGGGAAGGATGACCTGCGGCTGGCTTTGTCCGTTCGGCCTGCTGCAGGATGTCCTGAAGAAGATATCCCGGCGGACTGTGAAGATCCCTCGCTGGATGGGCAATCTCAAGTACGTAACCCTTGTGGCGCTGGCCATCGTGCTGCCGTTCCTGCAGATGGAGACCTGGTACTGCAAGCTCTGTCCCGCCGGGGGCCTGGAAGGCGCTATCCCGTGGGTGGCCGGCGGCGCGCTGGGAGCGGACGCCATGGAAGGCCTCGCCGTGGGGTACTTCTTCTGGCTGAAGATGGCGCTGCTTGCAGGCTTCATCCTGGCAATGGTCTTCATCAAGCGGCCTTTCTGCCGGACCTTCTGCCCGCTCGGGGCGATCTTCTCTCTCTTTAATAAGATCAGCCTGGTGAGGCTGCGGCTCGATGAGAAGAAGTGCAATGAGTGTGGTTTCTGCGCCCGGATATGCCCGGTCGATCTTAATGCCTACAGGGAACTTGACTCTCCCGAATGCATCAAGTGCCTCGACTGCACCAGGTGCCCGACCGGAGCCATCACGGTCGAGTTCGGCCTGGGAGGGAGGCTTTGAGCGGCGCGGCCGATCTCTCCTCTTTCGGTTTAGGCAGCGACTCATTCATCACGGTCCTTACCGGGGCGGGTGTATCTGCAGAGTGCGGGATTCCGACCTTCAGGGGCGCCGGAGGACTGTGGAGGACTTACAGGGCCGAGGAGCTGGCGAGGCCGGAGGCGTTCAGAGAAGATCCCCGGCTGGTGTGGGAGTGGTACGACTACAGGCGCGGGATCTGCGCCGGCAAGCAGCCGAATCCGGCCCATCATGCCATAACCCGGCTGGACGAGAAGGTCTCGGATTTCCTGCTCATTACCCAGAATGTCGACAATCTCCACGGGAGGGCCGGCACGCGGCGCCTGGTGGAGCTGCACGGGAATCTATTCAGGGCGCGGTGCCTGGACTGCGGCGCGGTCACCTCAGATCTGCCGGTACCCCTTCCCGAGATTCCTCCGCACTGCACCTGCGGCGGAATGCTGAGGCCCGACATCGTGTGGTTCGGGGAGGCCTTGCCTGAGAAGGCCATCCGCGAGGCGTCCGAGGCGTCGAGGGACTGCGACCTGATGGTGGTGGCCGGCACGTCGGCGGTTGTCCAGCCGGCGGCCTCGATGCCGCTCCTGGCCAAGCAGGCGGGGGCGCACGTCATAGAGGTAAACCCCGACCCGACGCCCTTGACGCCCTATGTGGATCTCCACCTCGAGGGCAAGGCCGGCGAGGTCATGCCGGGCCTGGTGGACTCTATCCTCGAACTCACCTCCCCCTGACACTGGTTGCCCGAGGCCCCTTTCTCGCGAATATGGTCACGACTACCAGAGCCAGTGGAGTGACCATCCTGAGCAGGAAAGGGGCCCCGGGCACCAGGGAAAGGGGAGCATGATTTCGGGTTGACTGGCCTGCGAAACTCTGTTAGCCTTCCCCCCAAGGTCGTCAAGGAGATACCTCTATTGAGCAAATGGTATTGCTGGATTCTTGTACTTCTATTCGCCGCATCGATTGTTATTGCGCCATCGATGGCAGCAGCCCAGGAGCCGGTCCTGGTTTCCATAGATGAGCCGGCCCCCGAGAGCGATCCGGACCACAACAGCGATCCCGGGGCGGATCTTACCTACCAGTATGCTTGGCTGGAGGGGTCATCATCCGATACTCTGGTGATAACCCTCGATTTTGCCACCATCTGGACTGACATGCACTTGATGGTTATCCTGGAGCGGGATGCGGATGCCGCCGGGGCCCCCAGCGACGCTTTCGAGTTTCCAGTGGCGTACCAGCACGACCTTAAACCCGACTATGTGTTTACCTATAAGTACAGCGCCAATGATTATGCCGACTTGAGGCGCTGGAGGAACGACCGGTGGGAGTTCTGGAAGCCCGCCACCGATGAGTGGACTTCCAATCCCGATGATGCCAACAAGAACTCGCTGGAGCTCATCACAAAGGCTGCCGGCACGGTCCAGTTCAGGTTTCCAGCGTCGGCCATAGGGTCCATCGGGCCCAATGATACCTTGAGAATCCAGTCATATGTTACCCAGGAGCCGGTCGGCACCAAGTACTCGGCCCTGGATTCCAACCCCCACGATGCCACGCACGATATGCTCCCGGACACGGGCAACTGGTGGGACACGGCCACCGACATTACTTTTCTTTCGGTCTATGCCGAGCATGTCCTACCGGACTTCGGAGCGCCACCGGACATGAGCCAGCAGGCGGCTTCGCCGAGCGAGATAACCGCGGGTGAGGATGTCCTCTTCACGGTCAAAGTGGACGATACCGGGGGTGGTATTGGCAATGTCTCTGCTGCCCTTGAGGACATCGGCGGCGATCGCACGACCAGCATGTTTGATGATGGCACCAATGGGGACGAGACGGCCGGCGATGGGGTCTACTCCGTATCGTTCTCCACGGCTCCCGACATCTCGGGCGGCACGTATACCATCCCACTCGTCGCGACCGACAGCTCGGGCGTTGCCTGGAGCCTGGCCGAAACCCAGCTGACGATTGTGAGCGCCGCGGAGGTGTTCCTCTCCGTGGAAGATGCCGTCGGCGACGATCACGGGCCCAATAGGCCGGGCGAGGAAGGGCTCTACTATCTCTATCCCACCAACAGCGTCTTCAAGGACGGGGTGTTTGATATCGAGCGGGCCGACTTCCTTATCGACGGCCGGCACCTGGTTGTGCGGGTCTACCTGGGCAATGTGCTCTCCAATGGAGAGGTGAGCTGGGGCGCCCCCAATCCGGGAAATAAGTGCGGCAATCCCAACAAGGCACAGCTCAATCTCCAGAAGATCGATGTCTACATGGATTCCGATGAAGAGACCGGGTCGACCATGGGCTATCCCGACCGGTACGTGGACTTGGCCCCATGGGATGCCTGGGACTATGGGGCGGTGGCCGATGGCTGGTGGGTGAGCCTGAACGTCTCCAATAACTCCGACAATTCCGGCGACTGGACCAAGATGACCGGGCCCAATAAGGTCCACATCTGTAATGATTATGTCGAGGACTTTGTCGAGATCTATATGAGCCTGGAAGCTCTCGATCTCCTCGAGGCGGAGGAGGAGCTTGACGCCGCGAAGCTTAATGAGATCAGGACCGAGCTCAAGCAGTGGGATTACATAATCGCGATGTCCGGCCACGACGGCGATTCCGATGCCACCAACCTTGGTGGGAGCAGGCCGGTCAATGCCGGCATTGCCGAATGGCAATTCGGCGGCGGCTCCAATGCCCAGGGCGGAAGAGAGCCCGATCCCAACCTCCTGGACGTGCTTGTCATTCCCGGCGAGGGGAAGGGGCAGGGCCGTCCCCAGGAAGACATGCTCAATTACAAGACCCCTGATGCGGAGGATCGCTTCGGCCAGGGGCTCAACTCGTGCTATATCGAGGCCCAGGCGCAGTTCGCCGGCATGATCACCGGGACAGCCACGCTGAGTGATACCACCGACAAGGTAAGCGTGGTTACCGTCACGGCCTCGGCCGGGGAGGAGACCGTCTCATCGGCCCGGACGGCTCCCGGCGGGGGAGCGTACCTGCTTTCCGATGTTCCCGATGGCAGTTATACCGTGGAGGCTGCGGCTCTGTTCTATTCCAGCAGTGTCACCCGGAGCGTGACGATCACGGACGGCGGAAGGGTCGACGACATTGATTTCGAACTTGATGCCACCACGGGCACCATCGCCGGTACGGTGACTCTGGGTGATCCGAATGATGAGACGACCGTGATCCGGGTAACGGCATACCGCAACGACAGGCCGGACAAGTGGGTCAACGCGCCACCCGGGGGCGGAGCATATGAGATCAGGTTCCTTGAACCCGGCATCTACACTCTGGAGACTTCTGGCCGGGGTTACAAGACCGAGCGTGTAGAGGACATCGCCCTTGAGGCCAATGCCTATGTGGATGGTCAGAATTTCTTGCTTGAGGTAGTGACCGGTACCCTTATGGGAAGTATCACGCTCGGCGGACAGAGCACGGATTCGCGGCTCTACCTCAGGGATGTGGATGGGGATGTGCTCGGTGACACCGCTCTCGTAATAGATGGGGGAAGCGGCCCTTATGAATTCATAAACCTCGAAGACGGCTCCTATACCCTCTTTGGCGAGGCCCGGGGATACGCGAGGTTCGATTCCCTCTTCACAGTTCAAGGGGGCGATACGTCGACAATCGGTTTCGTGATGGGCACTGCGATAGCCACCAAGTATGTCTTCATCGATTCGGTAGTCGATGTGGCGCACACCCTGACTTTCGATCCCGACGGCCTGCTGGGCAATGAGATCTACTCCCGCGGCATGTCGAGAAGCGTGCCCGAGGACACCATCTATTTCTTTGCCCAGGTCATGTTCGAGCCCAGGGATGCGGAGGAGAATTCCGCCATCTTCGATACTTCGGTTCAGGACAGCGTGCTGGCCACGCCGACGCTGCTTGACCCCGACGTGCCCGCCAGGGGTACGGTACTCCTCGCGGACAGCGCTGACTATACCCAGCTCATACCCGGCAACTTGCTGAGGAGTGCCGATTTCACCGACGGGGTCGGCCTCTTCTATGTCGCCGATGACAGCATCGAGGTCCTCCGGGTCGACCTCACCCGGAATGAGACGGAAGGGGCGGTCGAGGTCGGTGTGGGGGAGCTTAAGCCGGCCGGAATCAGTCTCGCGGTCGATATCACCGAGGCCGCGGTGGGTGGGGAGGAACGGATCGAGGTCAGTGTCCAGCTGGTGGACGTCCGGGGCAATGCGGTGCCGACACCTGCCGTGCCGATCCGGATGGAGACCATCGAGGGCCTTCCGGATTTCGATCCGGAAGCCGACATCACCGACGCTAATGGCTATTTCAGGGTTTACCTGACTTCCGAGGTCTCCGGCAAGACGGTTTTCAGCGCCAGGGCAGAGCCGGGCCTGTATGAAGGGCTGCCGGCCGATACCGTCACGGTGCTTTTCAGCCCCGGTCCGCCCGATGAATTCACGGCGAGGCTCGTACCGGGCTGGGCCAAGCTCGGCGGCGAGACGGATCTTGAGCTCCAGCTTGTGGATGCCTTCGGCAATGCGGTGCCGACACCTGCCGTGCCGATCC
>JAUXGG010000428.1 GCA_030622265.1 Candidatus Eiseniibacteriota bacterium | reverse complement strand
GGCATGGGATTCAAGATCGCCCTGTCCGCCCTGGACGGCGGCAGGATCGGCATCGCCGCCCAGGCAGTGGGGATCGGGCAGGCCTGCCTTGAGGAGTCAGTCAAGTACTCCAAGCAGCGGAAGCAATTCGGGAAGCCCATATGCGAGTTCCAGGCTATCCAATGGATCCTGGCTGACATGGCGACCGAGATCGAGGCCGCGAGACTTCTTACCTACAACGCTGCACACCAGAAAGACAAGGGCGGGCGGTTCTCCAAGGAGGCTGCGCAGGCCAAGCTCTATGCCTCCGAAGCGGCGGTGCGCGCTTCCATAAACGCAGTCCAGATACACGGGGGTTACGGGTACATGAAGGAATACGATGTCGAAAGATACTTCCGTGACTCCAAGCTGACAGAGATATACGAAGGCACCTCGGAAGTCCAGAGACTTGTAATCGCCGCGAGCGTCCTCAGGGGTTGAGGCGAGCGGGCTGACCGCACCGCATAGATAAGCTTAGGCAGATCAGCACAGGAGGTGCACTTGAATATCATTGTCTGCATCAAGAGAGTCCCCCAGACCGCCGAGGCGGAGGTCAAGGTCGACTCCTCAGGCAAGGATATCGAAAGGGAGCGGCTCACTTTCGACATGAACGAGTACGACACGTTCGCGCTCGAGGAGGCGGTTCTCTTCAAGGAGAAGTTCGGCGGAACCGTGACCGCCATGTCGGTGGGCCGTGAGGATGCCCAGGACACGTTGCGTATCGCGCTCGCCAAGGGAGCCGACAGCGCGGTACGGATCAAGGCCGAAGACTTCGATGACATCGATGCGATAAAGACCGCCCAGCTCCTGAAGGCGGCTCTTAAGGATATCGAGTACGACATCATCTTCTGCGGATCGATAGCCACCGATGACGCATACTCCCAGGTGGGCGTGGCGCTTGCCCAGTTGCTGGGAATCCCCCATGCGACCCTGGTCACCAAGATAGAGGCCGACCAGGGCCGGGCGCAGGTTCACAGGGAGCTCGAAGGCGGGCTTCTCGAACATCTCGACATGGCGCTGCCTGCCGTGATTGCGGTCCAGTCCGGGATCAGCATCCCTCGCTATGCGTCGCTCATAGCCATCAGGAAAGCCGCAAAGAAGGAAATCAAGACGATAGGCTCGGATGAAATAGCGGCGGACGATCTACGCACGGACATCGTGATCGACAAGCTCTTCCCGCCGCCGGTTACCAAGATGGCGGAGATCCTCACGGGAGACCCATCTGAGGTTTCCGAGAAGCTCTCAAAGATAATCAAGGATAAAGGCCTGATCTGACGGAGGTTGAGATGGGTGAAATCTTTGCGCTGGTCGAACACCGGCAGGGAGTCATAAGAGACATCACGTTTGAACTCCTTGCGTGCGGCCGGGACCTTGCGAATAAGACCGGGGGCAGCCTTACAGCCGTTCTCCTGGGTGACAAGCCCGATGCCTTCGTAGACAGTCTCAAGGCTCAGGCCAACCGCCTGATGGTGATCGACTCACCGCTGTTCAAGGAGTTCAATTCGGCATCCTACCAGCTGGCGCTCTCTCAAGTCCTTTCGAGCGAGAAGCCCATGGTCACCCTGATGGGCCATACCGCCTTCGGGATGGATCTTTGCCCGTCGCTGGCACCATCGCTGGACATGCCTTTCACCACCGATTGCCTCGCCCTGGATATAGCGGACGGAAAAGTAACCGCAACCCGGCAGATGTATGATGGCAAGCTCAATGCCGAGGTCACTCTGCGCCAGGCCCCCTCCTACCTGCTCACGATACGGACCGGTTGCTTCCCGGCTTCCGACCCGGGCCTTGAGGCTGAAATCACGACTGTGGACTGCCCCATCGCGGCGGAGCCTGACTACAGAAAGTTTATCGAATATGTTGAGCCGGTTGTCGGGGACGTGGATATCACCAAGAGCGACATAATCGTTGGCGTGGGCAGGGGTGTGAAGGATAAGGACAATATCGCGATGGTGGAGAAGTTCGCCGAGGCCCTGGGCGGAGTGGTCGGCTGCACCAGGCCCGTGGTGGATTCCGAGTGGTTGCCGAAGGATCGGCAGGTTGGCTCTTCGGGCAAGACCGTCAAGCCCAAGCTCTATGTTGCGCTGGGTATCTCCGGCGCGTTCCAGCACCTGGCCGGAATGAAGAGCGCGGACACCATAATCGCGGTCAACAAGGACCCCAATGCGCCCATATTCGCCGAGGCCGACTATGGCATCGTTGATGACATGTTCAAGGTCATACCGGCGCTTCAGGAGAAGATCCTGGAACTGAAAGGTTAGATGAAGCGAATAGGCGTCTTCGTGTGCCATTGCGGCAAGAACATCGCTGGCACCGTAAACATTCCTGACCTCGTCGAGGCCTTGGGTAGCCACGCCGACGTCGGGCACTGTGAAGACCACAAGTACATGTGCTCCGAACCCGGCCAGGCCATGATCAAGAAAAGGATCGAGGAAAAGGGCCTGGATGGGGTGGTCGTGGCCTGCTGTTCCCCCTCCCTTCACGAGGAGACCTTCAG
>JAUXGG010000404.1 GCA_030622265.1 Candidatus Eiseniibacteriota bacterium | reverse complement strand
TGTTCACAACATAGCCGATCGTCTCTACCCATACGAGTGAAGCCCGCCGAAGATCATGGTGCCGAAGATGGTGAACACGGTAAGTATGAATCCGGCCATCGAGATCAGGTGGACCCCGGTTCCGCGCAAGTCCCTCACCAGGCGGGCGTGAAGATAGATGGCATAGACCAGCCACACCACCAGCGAGAGCACTTCCTTGGGGTCCCAGGACCAGTAGGCGCCCCAGGCTTGCTTGGCCCAGATAACACCCGCCACCATGGCGCCGGCCGTAAAGAGCGGAAAGCCCATGCTCACGGCCCGGTAGGTCAGGTCATCGAGGGCATCGAGTGACGCCTGGTCGGCGCTTCGCTTTCGTATGAGATATACCAGGCTGGACGCGAAACCTATGGCGAAGAAGACCTCCCCGAGGGCGGCAAGCGAGACGTGGACATAGAGCCAGTTGCTCTTAAGCGCCGGCATCATGCCGCCTGAAGGGTCGGAATAGAAAAGGTTGGCAGCCGAGCCAAGGAGCAGGAATACCACGATCAATACCACAAGGGTACCGGCCACAGGCAGTCGCTTCCTGAAGAACAACAGGTAGACAAGCACCAGGGCCCAGGCCATGAAAAGGGTGTATTCAAAGAGGTCGGTCATCGGCACCTGGCCGGTCTGGACTGTCCGCGTGATAAGGGCTACGGTGTGGATCAGGAAGCCAAGAACGATCGCGAGGTTGCGGAGGAGATTGAGCCTGGCCTTTCCGAGTAAAGCTTCAAGACCTGTAAGGACTGCAGCGGCGAAGTAGACCACCACCGCGATTCTGGACAGTGTAAGATCAAGTAAGCTCATTTAAGGTCTCCCTTATGGCTTCGAATTCGGCCTTAAAGCCCGACCGGTTGCGGTTCGAGCGTCCACCAAACACCACCCGTGCCCTATCACCTTCCACTGTACTTACCTTAAACCATAGCCTGCGATGAGACAAATAGAGTGAGATGAAGGTGCCCACCGTGAGCAGGGCCAGGCCCACATAGATGAAGATCTGAAAGGGTTCCTTCACGACCTCGAGATAGACAATGATCGACGGCACGGCATACATGATCACGAACTGGTATCGCTCAACCGGACTCCGCTCCACGATCTCCTGGACCACATAGGTTTCCAGAGCGCCGCTATCGAGCATGAGCCGGACGGTGGGCACCATCCCAAGATCGATCCTGGCGCTTGCCTCGAGCTCCTCCACATAGACCTGGTCTTCGAGTCCCAGGAACAGATGAGGCAGGATAACCTGGCCCAGCGAGTCGTACACGGTCACGACCAGGCCCTCCATGCCCTCGGAGTAGGATTGGAGGTAGATCTCTCTTCCCCCGTACTTGAGCGGATGATTGGGCCTGATGCTGTACCTCATGAAGATATTGTACCCCCGCACCAGGGCCACGTCGCAGATGAAGTCGGATATGTGATCATTATCATCGAACTCAACATTGAAGTCCTCGACCATGACCGTGATCTCTTCACCGCCCGATACGGAGAGCGCGAACTCGTCCCCGACCGGGACCCCCCGGAAGTGGCGGGTGCCCAGGCGCGTCGAGATGCCGGCGCCTATTAAGAGAAAGATGAAGCTCAGGTGAAGCAGGAAGCTGCCATACCGTGAGAACCCCATCCTGGATGCAAACTGCAGCGTGGAACCATCCCTCTCCTCCGAGGAAACCGAGTAGAGGCGCCTCCGGCAGATGTCCTTGACATGGAGCGCGGCTTCCTCTTGATCCACTTCAAGCACGAGGCCGGCATGATTCGCCATCCCCTCCAACCGCTTCTCATCCGCGATGTACTCACATTGCGTGGCCAGCCTGACACGCCGGGGAAGGCTCTTCAGGGAACAGGAAAACACCATGATGCAGAGCAGAACCAGGAGCGCCGAAAAGTAGTGAGACCTGAAGATGTCGGTGAGACCGAGGTGCCAGACGAGATTACCCCACACCTCCCCATAAGCGCCGACATAGGCCTCGCGAATCGCCCCCTGGGGCAGCATTGCCCCTATGAAGGAGAGCACGGTGATAATGACCATCACGACGATCGCCACCCGGGTCGAGGTGAGGAATCTCGTGATGGATTTCAGGATCCGCACTGGGCAACTCCAGATAAAAAGAGGGACAGATACCTATTTCGGCAAAACGGAAATAGGTGTCTGTCCCCTTTTTCACTTCTTGCGAAATAGGTGTCTGTCCCCTTTTTCATGTTTCTTTCCGCCCTGAGAAAGGGCGCTGTCCCCTTTTTACTTGTTGCAGGCAATGAACCTGGCGATCGATCTGTCATAAGTCCGTTCCACGTCATCGGGGAAGTAGCAGGCAGGAAGCTCTCCGAGCCTGCGATGATAGGCTATGCACTCACAGCAAATACCCTTCCTGGAGCAAGGCTCGTAGGAGCAGTTACACACCTTCATGTTCTTCTCGTGATTAGGACACTCCATCTTCCTCACGCCTCCCTCTTAGACGCCCCGATGCCGCAACAAGTATCATCTCAATAATGCATAGCCCCAGCATCAGCAGGAATATCGACCTCAGGCCATATGCCTCACCCACGACACCACCGATGCCGCTTGCGAAGGCGCCGATGCCGAAACCCACTGTGTAGTTGATGCCAAAGACCGCGCCGCGTCTCGTCGAATGGGACACCT
>JAUXGG010000036.1 GCA_030622265.1 Candidatus Eiseniibacteriota bacterium | reverse complement strand
GATCTTCTCGAACTTGCCCTTCTCATAGAAGGCCTTCTCGAGGCGCCTGAAAGTTATGTATGCGATGTCGGGGAACAGGGTCACGATTTTCCGCCAGGATGAAATGGCATTGTCGATATTGCCCCCGGCATAGTAGACGTCACCCAGGTAGAGATAGGCCGATGCGCATTCCGAGTCGATCTTGACCGCGTCCTTAAGACTGCCTTCAGCTTTCTTAAGATCACCCCGGTCCATGTACTGCTTTCCGACATACGCCTTGTAGAGAGCAAGGAACCTCGTGTCATCGACCTTTGTCATCTTGGAGATATCCCGCCTTATGAGATAAGCCTTGTCCCACTCGCCCATTTGCTCGTACACGGCGAGGAGCTCATTCATGGCCTTCTCATTCTTGGGGTGGACCTCGAGGACCTGTTCATAGGTGGCGGCCCCGCGGTCCATCCTCCTGGCCTTGACATAGTCCCGGGCAAGGCTCAGGAGCACTCTCGCCAGGACGCTCTTAGGTATCGCCGGCCTGACCGTGAGCTCGCGGTGCATCTGGATCGCGCGCTTCACATCACCGGTTTCCCTGAACACGTCTCCAAGCCTGAGATACGGATCGATCTCCTGGGGGTCGTCGCGGACGGCCTGCTTGAAGAAACCCATGGCCGCCTCGTGGTCATTGTCCAGGAGCGCCGAGATACCCTCGACATACGGGTTTTTCCCGGAGGATCCCCTGCGCTTGGCGACGATCGATACCCAGACCCGGTGGAAGATAACGGCGACCACACATAGAATGAGAATGATCCATATGGTCACGGTGCCACTTCCTTTCCTGCTTCCGGCCCGGGCTCATCTGAAGAATCCTCGAGCGGCAGGCTCCTGATGGCCAGGAGTTCCTTCTCCAGGGTCTTGTTCTCACTCTTGAGCTTTCGCACCCTCAGGCCCAGGTCGACGAAATAGTAGAGGCTGTAGATCAGGGTGAGAACAATCCCTATCACGAAAGCCACAAACAGGGCCAGGATCATGGGCACATTGGTATATGTCCGCCAGCCGAGGTGGATCAGGACCCGCTCTCCGGGATTCATGACTGCGAACGCGATGATGGCCATGGTGATAATGAGAAGCGCAATGGCAGCGATAACCCTTGATAGATTCATATTAAGCCCCCACCTTTCAAGAGAACCTTATCACAGGTGATCATCCAGCGGGATACACCTGTTACCCTGGCCACGACCACCTCCCCTTTTCTTACACCTTTTGCGGGTAGCTTTGCAAGCCAGTTTTTCCTCGTGCGCCCCGTGAGGTAGCCCTCTTCCCTCTTGCTGGCGCCCTCTACGAGGATTTCGACCTCCTGACCGGCCAGGGACTGTTTGCAGGCGTCGATCATGCGGTTCTCGATCCCAAGGATCTCTTGAAGCCTCCTGGTCTTCTCGGCGTCGGGTACGTCGTCCTCAAGCTCCGAGGCGCGCGTGCCCGGCCGGGCTGAGTACTTGAACGTGAAAGCGGATTCGAAGGCGATGTCCTTAACAGCCTGGAGCGTGGCCTCGTGGTCGGCATCGTCTTCCGAAGGGAAGCCCACCATGAGATCGGTTGTAAGGGCAAGCCCCGGCACCCTGGACCGGGCCAGCTCAACCGTGTCCCGGTACTGGCCATAAGTGTATCCCCGGTTCATGATCTTAAGGATGCGATCCGATCCGCTTTGAAGCGGAAGGTGGAGATGCTCGCAGACCTTGGCGAGTTCCCGCATGGCCTCGATCACTTCCGGGGTAAGGTCCCTGGGATGGGATGTCGTGAACCTGATGCGCCTGAGACCCTCGATGTCGCTCACCCGGCGAAGCAGCGAGGCGAAGTCGGTACCATCGCCGCAGTAGGAGCTGACGTTCTGTCCGAGGAGCGTGACCTCCTTTACCCCGAGGCCCACCATGTGCTCGACCTCGGCCACAACCTCCCCGAGGGGCTTGCTTCTCTCTCTGCCGCGGACATAGGGCACGATGCAGAATGAGCAGAAGTTGTTGCAGCCCCGCATGATGGTGACGAACGCGGTCACGGAATCGTGAACCCTGGGCTTAAGGCTGTATAGACAAGCCGGATCCTGCCCAATATCAACAAACGGTCCGTCCCGGTTCTCGAGACCGTCGATGATCTGCGGGAGATCAAGGTAGGTATCGGGTCCCAGGATCAGGTCCACACGGCAGCCGGCCTTTTCCAGATCGCTGCCCAGCCGCTGGGCCATGCATCCTATTACGCCTATGTAGGCCGGTCTTCCGGACCGCTTGAGCGCTACAAGTTGCTGCACTCTGGTGATGGCCTTGCGCTCGGCCCGGGCCCGCACGCTGCAGGTATTGATGAGAACAACCGACGCATCTTCCGGACTTGCGGCCCGGGAGTATCCCTTCATCGAGAGCAGATCGGCAATGAACTCGCTGTCATAGACATTCATCTGGCAGCCATAGGTCTCGATAAAGTAAGTCTTGTCCATAAGTTAGCGGCGTCCCTTTGTGGAAACTCTCAAGCCATCGGGCGCTATGCTCACTGCATCGCACTGCATCATGGTATTGGCCCGGACGGGCTCATCGAAAAAGGCCTTAACATAGTTGCCGCTCAGGCCCGTTTTCCGGCCATCTCGTTCGGCCTCGAGTACAAGGACCTGGAGCGTATGCCCTGTGAGCGAACGCCTGAACTGGAGAGATTTCTCCCGGCCGAGCTCTCTTAAGATCCTGCTTCTCTCCTTCTTCACCCCGGCATCGACCTGGCAATCCATGTCGGCGGCCGGTGTTCCGGGCCGCGGCGAATAGGAGAACACGTGGAGATAAGTGATGGGCAACCCCTCGATCAGATCAAATGAATTCTGGAAAGCGGCATCATCCTCGCCGGGGAAACCCACCATCACATCGGCGCCGATGCCGCAGCGGGGCACGCGCCCGGCTATTCTCTCGATAAGCGCCTGATAGAGGGTGCGGTCATAGCGGCGGGCCATTCGCTTCAAGATCCCGTCATCCCCGCTCTGGAGAGGCACGTGAACGTGAGGAGCGATCTTCATCGCAGGATCGGCCATGAGGTCTATGATCTCAGCTGAGAAATCGGTCGGCTCGACCGAGCTCAAGCGGATGCGCTCCAGCGCCGGTACTTCCGCGATGTGCCGAAGGAGTCCGGGAAGGCTCGCTGCCGCTGTGAGACTCCGGTCCTCACCGTGGCTCCCTGACCCGGCGAGGTCCTTTCCATAAGACCCGAGGTGCACGCCTGTAAGCACGACCTCCCTGTAGCCTTCCCGCGCAAGCACCTCAAGCTCTCGGCGGATCTCATCGGAGCTCTTGCTCCGGCTCCGGCCTCTCGCCCCGGGCACGGCACAATAGGTGCAGTGGTTGTCACAGCCATCCTGGATCTTAACGAAAGCTCTTGTGTATCTGCCAAAGGCCCGGAGGCGCGTACCTGCCTTAAGCGGCGAAAGCTCTCCGGTGGGAGTAACCTTGACCGTCGGTGCCGCGCCGGCCGTGGGAGCCTGCCTAGTGGCTGAGGTGATGAAGTCGAGGATCTCCGCCTTCTCGGCGTTTCCCAGTACCACGTCGACACCATCGATCCGGGCCACATCGTCGGGGGCAACCTGGGCATAGCATCCTGTTACCACCACCAGGGCATCCGGGTTGGAGCGTATGGCCCTGCGGACGGCCTGCCTCGAGCGGTAGTCGCTCTTGGAGGTAACCGTGCAGGTGTTTATCACAAAGACATCGGCACCCTCATTAGCCGGGCAGGTGGTGTAGCCCTCGGCTTCGACCAGCTCTCTCATCTGCTCGGTCTCGAACTGGTTGAGCTTGCAGCCCACGGTAATGAAAGCGACCGACTTTATCTTTAAGGGATTCCCCCTCACTTAAGGTTCCACCTCCCGCACCTGCTCCCCCACCTTGTCACCAGGGTTTCACCGTCGAGGATCTCAAGGACCTCGCAGGAGTTGGAGCACTCCTCACAGGAGAAGCTCCGGGTGGTGAGGTTTCCCTGCCTGATGTCGAAGCCTCCGAAGGCGGTGGGCTTGCCTTCCCGGGCATGGCGCCAGGCGAGGATGGCCACGCCTATGGCGCCCATCACCTGGTGATACTCGGGTACCCTGACCTCCAGGCCGAGCTCCCGCTCGAAGGCCTCCTTCACCGCGGTGTTGGATGCGACGCCGCCCTGGAATATCACCGGCGGTTCTATCTGCTTTCCCCCGGCCACGCAGGAGAGGAAGTTCTTGGCAAGGCACTCGCAGAGTCCCCTCGCGATCGCCCCCCGGTCCTCGCCCTGCTGCTGTTTTAAGACTATGTCGGTGTCCGCGAATACGGCGCATCTGCCCGAGATGCGTGCACTCCGCTGGGCTCTGACGGCAAGGTCGGCAAACTGCTCGATGGAGATTCCCATGCGGCTTGCCTGGTAGTCCAGGAAGCTGCCGGTCCCGGCGGCACACAGTGTGTTCATGGCGAAATCCACCACGCCCCCTTCTCTCAGGACAATCACCTTGGAGTCCTGGCCGCCGATCTCGATTATGGTGCGCGTCTCGGGAAACATTCTCAAGGAACCGGTAGCATGGGCGGCGATCTCGTTCTTCACAATGTCGGAACCCACCATGGCAGCCGCGAGATGGCGTCCACTCCCGGTCGATCCTGCGGCGACTATCTTGAGACCGGAGGCGCGCCGAGCGGCGAGCGCCATGATTTTCTGGATCGAGGATATGGGGGCTCCCTCGGTGCGGATATAGAAGCGTTCGATTACCTCGAGATCCGTACCGAGCAGTACGAGGTTCGTGCTTACCGCCCCGACATCGATGCCCAACAGAGCTTTCATGATATTACTCACCTGGTACAAGGCCATCTGCCGGTGGATTCTGCTGTAACCGGCTTCTAATAGATTCTAATCGGGTGCGGTAGGGGTGTCAATTAACCCCGGGCGGATGCTTGGCCTTTCCGAGAAGGGACCCCATCCTGGCCAGGTGTTCGGGAGTGGTCCCGCAGCAGCCGCCCACGATACGGACTCCGATGTCGAGCAGCTTCGGTAGACCATCCGCCATCGCCTCTGGCGACTCGGGATAGATGACCTTGTCTCCCTCCGGTATGGGAAGGCCCGCGTTGGGCTGGGCGATCGTTGGGAGTCCGGTAGCCGCCACGATCTCCTTCATGATCTCGGCAGCTTCCTCCATGCCGCTGCAGCAGTTGGTGCCTATGACATTGGCTCCAGCCTCTTCAAGCCCGGCCGCGGCCTCTTGGGGAGAGGCTCCCATCACGGTCCGAATGCCCCTGGCTCCTTTGGTGAAAGCCATGGTGGCGACAAGTGGTTTATCGGTAGCCTTCCTTACGGCCCGCGCGGCCAGGAGAGCTTCATTAAGATCGATCATGGTCTCAACGATAAAGAAATCGACCCCGGCCTTCTCCAGGAGCCTGGCCGTGGTCTCAAAAGCTGCCTCTACCTCAGAGGGGGGAAGCTCGCCATAGGGCTCAAGCAGGCCTCCGGTCGGTCCCACGGAGCCCGCCACCAAGCATCCTTGGGCGGCGCCGCGCGCCAGCTCGACACCGCGGGCTATTATCTCCTCGATCCGTGAATCCAGCCCGTGCCTTGAAAGCTTGATGGGGTTGGCCCCGAAGGTGTTGGTTGTCACGAAATCACAACCGGCACCGGCATAGGCCTTGTGGGTGGCTGCCACGGCCTCCGGCTTATCCAGGTTCCACGTTTCCGGGCATTCACCGGAGGTGAGGCCGTGCATCTGGAGCATGGTACCCATGGCCCCGTCTCCGAGAACGGGTCTCAGCTCAACGGGTTCCAGGAAATCCACGGTCTAACCCCCGACGAATTGTTTTGCCAGATCGACGGCCGTGGCGGCATCGTCTCCATAGCCGTCCGCGCCGATCTCCTCTGCGAAACCCCTCGTTACCGGGGCCCCGCCCACCATGGTCTTGACCTTCCCCGCCAGGCCCTTTTCCTTCACGAGCTCGACGGTTTCTTTCATCACATGCATGGTCGTGGTCAGAAGTGCAGACATGCCGATCATATGGGCTTCGTGCTCGGCAGCGGCCTCGACGAAACGCTCCGCGGGCACGTCATTACCCAGGTCTATGATTTCAAAACCCGCACCCTCCAGCATCATTGCCACCAGGTTCTTGCCGATGTCGTGAAGATCACCGCGCACAGTCCCGACCACTGCCTTGCCCCTGGGCTCGATCCCGCTCTTGACGAGCCGGGGTTTCAAGACCTGCATGGCTTGCTGCATGCTCTTGGCCGCAAGCAGCACCTCGGGGACATAGACCTCATTCTTCTTGAAGAGCTCTCCTATATGATCCATCCCGGCAATCAGGGCCTGCTCCAGGATGTCGCCCGGCTCGGCGCCTTCCGCGAGCGCCTTCTCCGCCAGTCCCTTTGCCTCGCCCAGTTTGCCGGCGATCACGGTGTCCTTAAGCTGTGCGATGATCTCCATTAAATCCTCCCTAATCAGATCTCCAGAAATTAAAGCATATGAGTTTCTCTTCGGTCATCTCCTCGATCGCGTACTTGAGTCCTTCCCTTCCGATGCCGCTGTCCTTGACTCCACCGTAGGGCATCTGGTCGACCCGATACGTGGGGAAATCATTTACTATCACGCCGCCTACGTCAAGCGTTTCGATGGCCCGAAAGGCCTCCTCAAGCGAGTCGGTAAAGATGCCTGCCTGGAGACCGTAGCGCGTCTCGTTTACCGAATCCAGGGCTTCCCCGAGGGTATCATACGGGTTGATACTGACCACAGGGCCGAAGGCTTCCTCCTGCCAGAGCTTCGCATCCTGCGGTACACCGGTGAGCACGGTGGGCTCAAAGAGCGTGCCCTTCCTTGCTCCTCCCGCCCTGACCTCGGCGCCCGCCTGGCTTGCCTCGGCGATCCAGGCCTCGACCCTCTCCGCCTCCTTCTCGGTTATCATGGGACCCATGCCGGTGGAAGGATCGAGCTGGTCGCCGGCCTTTACCTCCTCGGTAAGCGCCGTGACGCGTTCGACCACTTCATCGAATACGTCCCGGTGGGCCACTACCCTTTGGACCGAGATGCAGACCTGGCCGGCCAGCGCATAAGCTCCAAGAGCGATTCGCCTGCAGGCGAAGTCTAAGTCTGCCGACCCGGTAATGATGATCCCGGAGTTCGATCCCAGTTCCATGCCGATCTTCTTATACCCCGCTTCGCGCGCGATCTGCTTGCCCACTTCGACGCTGCCCGTGAAGGTCACCATCCGGGGTCTCTCGTCGCGCACCAGCTTAAGACCTACCGAACCTCCGGGTCCGGGAAGCACGCTAACCCCCTCAGGGGGGAAGCCGGCCTCGAGAATAATCTTGCCCAGCAGGACATCGCAGAGCGGAGTGACGCTCGCGGGCTTCAAGATGAAGGGGTTACCCGCGGCCATCGCAGGCGCAATCTTGTGTGCGGCAAGGTTGAGCGGGAAGTTGTACGGCGTTATCGCCAGGATCGTACCCAGCGGAACCTTGAGACTGTAGCCCTGTCTCGAATGTCCGCCTGAGACCGCGTCAAAGGGCACGATCTCACCGGCAAGCCGCTTCGCCTCATCCCCTGCAAAGGCAAAAGTATTAGCGGTCCGCGCTATCTCTCCCCGGGCTTCCTTCAGCGTCTTTCCCACCTCTGCGGCGAGAAGGCGGCTCAGCTCTTCCCTGGCATCGAGCAGCCCCCGAGAGACCGTTCTTAAGATCCTCGCGCGTTCGCTCCGGGGAAGGGCCCGTACCACGGGTCTTGCGGCTTCGGCGGCCGCGAGCGCCTCTTCGACATGGTGAGGCTCGGCCGATGCCACGCGGTCGATTACCGAGGAATCAAACGGGTTCAGGACCTCGAAGGAAGAGGCGCTTTCCTGTTCCTTGCCACCGACGATGAGTTTATACATCCTCTTCGAGACCCTTCCGGCTAAGATGGCGGGAGAGCGGCGCTAAAAGCGCATACCGGCCGAGATCCTGTGCGTATTATCAAGGGCCTCGTCTCTCCAGAAGGCATAGTCCAGGTCAAACTGTCCGGCGCTGAGTCCAATGCCCGCGGTCGGCTCCTGGCGGTCCATGCCGAGTGCCAGGCGCAGCATCTCCTTGTACTCGTACAGAAGCCCAAGCCTGATAACACCGCTCACACTGGAGAAGCTAAAGTCGGCCTCGTAGTCCTGTAGACCCTCGAATTTCAAGTCGGTGTCGAATGCGAAGATCACCTTCCCCGATATGGCGGCGACCGGCAGCGTATAGGAAGTACCGACCTTGAGCGTCGGGTAAATCGTCTCCTTGGTGCTTACTTTGTATTTATCATCCGGCGACTCGTCCAGGTAATACCACCCATCCCAGTAAAGCGGCGTGGTGGTGAAATCCTGGAGGTTCATCCCTAGCCTCCAGTTTTCCATCAGGTTATAGAGCAAGGCCGCGTCCAGTCCGAACCCGAGGGCCGAGATGTCGGCTATGTTCTTCCAGATGATCTTGGCATTGAGTCCCAGGGAAAAGCGGGGGCCAAAGTTCCTGGCATAGGAGAGGTAGCCTGCGATCTCATTGTCGCTTTCCCACCTGACCCTGTCAGGATCCCAGAGCCTTCTCTCGCCCGGGTCCCACCGGCCGTTGGGCACTCCGGTAACAGGATCGGGCTCATCGATGAAGTCCACTCCCGGAGTATCCAGATGAGAGGTGAGAGCTATGTCGCTCACTCTTAGCCACACGATGCTCAGGCCCCCCGTGCTTTCCTTGCCGGGCTCATCAGAGAGCCTGCTCGCGAAGCTGATGGTGGTGTAGTCCACCATGCCGCCGAAACGCTGTGAGTGCATAAACAACAGCTCCTGCTGCTCGATCATGGTAAGGCCCGCCGGGTTCCAGTAGACCGCGCTCGCGTCATCGGCCACCGAGACAAACGCTCCACCCATCCCTAGTGCCTTCGCGCCAAAGCCAGTTGCCAGGAACTCGCCGGCAAGCTTGGTAGCCTGGGCGCCGGATACCAGCACCAGGCAAACACAAACCGTAAGCCATACTGACTTCATGCCTCTTGCCACTATGCTGCCCCCTTTTCCCCGATCACGCACGAGATCCGGTGCGTGACCCTTTTCCCGTTCAGGACTTCGAAATCACACATACCCTGAGAAGATACAACGGTATCGAACCACAAGAAAGCAGGTTATCATGAAACGCCTTCAAGGTGAAAGCATCTCCCATCTCACCCCTCGCGTCATCCCTCAGTCTCATGATTTCCCTCTTACCGATAATATAACTCATCGGCTGTGCAGGTTCCACTGCATATCTTAGCACCTCTTTCTCGATGAAATCCCGAGGCGCTCCAGTTTCGTCTATCATGAAGTCGATAGCTTCAGCAAGCGAATACTCGCCGATCTGCAGCTTCACATCCACTATCACCCGTGCGGCGCGGAAGATCACCCCCTCCAGGACGCGTCTCATCTGTGCGGGACCGCCGTAACCCTCCTCGGCCATCAGCTCCTCACAATAGAGCGCCCAGCCTTCTATCATGAAGGTGTTTGCCTGAAGCCGCCGGATATAGGACAGGCTGCGGTTCGCGGTGGTGATCTGGAGATGATGTCCCGGATAGGCTTCATGAATCACGGGCCCGGCCAGCCTTCCCCGGGTGAAATCCCAGTGGTACTTGATCTTCGCATCCAGGCCCAGCACGGCGGGAAACGGAACGTAGAAACGCCCCACCTGGTCATCATCCAGGGGTCCGGGCGGGTGATACGCGTATCCCGGGATGAGGTTCTTTAAGAAGGTCGGTGTCGCGGCAATCTCAAGAATGCTCCCGTTGGTGAGCGTCATGAGATCG
>JAUXGG010000200.1 GCA_030622265.1 Candidatus Eiseniibacteriota bacterium | reverse complement strand
CGATTCCTCCTGTTTTCCGTTCCCATGGGTGTCGCAAACGTGACGGGCGCGCCTCGGACGCTGATTCATCTCCGATTCGTCCTCCACTGTAATCAACGTGGGTGTCGTCAGTTACGCCCACACGCACTGTACACGATTTCCACGACAATGTGGCCATTCTGGAACGTCATATGCGTTACGGGGCATCAGTGCCGAGTGCAGAGGCGGTCCGTAGCGGGACTGGAGCGCTGCCCGGTTGGTGAACGACCGGCGAGGGGGAGTGAACCCGAGCCAGACCTGTTGCTTGGCGAAATTGACACTGGCTTGTGCTGCCCATACTCGCCTCGAAAACAGATACGTCTTGAGGCTCACGCCTGTCTCTTGGCGTGAGTATATTGGCGGAGCACCTGGTAAGGAAAGGAGGTAGAGGATGATCGGCATTCCTGAATACCTGTCAGGCGGTCCGGCCGGCTTGAGCCAGTGTGGGGGATGCGGCGCCTGTGCCGCATGCGCTGTCTGCATTTTCTGCACGGCGTCACCCATCCTACTGATCGGCTGGGCAATGACCGAAGCCGTGTATTCCTTGTTGCACGTAGCGAGCGAGCAGGAGCCAGGTGAGTGATATCCTACTGCCGGGAGCGGTTCATAGGTGACAGCTGTGATGCGGCATTGCTCCCGTGTGGGGCCTTGAAGTAGGATCGGGCGATGTGGGGAGCTTCGGGAATACGGGCGCGTTGAGCTTCTCCTCGAAGAGCATGAAGACGAGTTTCTCCCGGTCGTGACCGTCGAGATCATGTTGCACCCAAAGCGCTGGCCCGTGCTGGGAGGGGTTGGTGTCCGTGCAACAGAGCAAGATGTCACGCGGCAATCGGGTAGGGACCGCGAATCTGTATTTCCCCAGGGTTCGGGATGGGGTGACCTTTCACCTCTCTCCGTCGGAGTGCATGGTGTTCTCCACGCAGCAGAAGGCAGGCTCCGGATCCGACTCGACTCCTCACCGTCCGAGGATCAAAGCCTTGGTGGGCATGGATGTTGTGAACTTGGACGCATTTGAGGTTCTGAGTCTGTGCGACGGCACAAGGTCTGAAACGGAGATACTATGCGAGCTTGGTGTGGGCGCCGGGAGTGCACATCCTGGCCGGTCTCCCCGCGCCCGGGCTGTGGTTGCTCTTGTGGAACAGGCCAATCAAAGGGGGCACCTGGATCTCCTGCCCTGCCCCCAGACTTACCCGCGACGGTCCGTGGTTACCGGGAGCACCGACTTCTTCGTGCCGATTCACACGTCGCTGGAGCTCACCCACAGGTGCAACCTGCAATGCCCGTACTGCTATATCTCTGCCGGCCAGATATCCGATACAGATGAGCTGACCGGTTCCCGTATATTGGATATCCTGTCGGACTGGATTGAGTATGGCCTCCGAGGGATTGAACTGACCGGCGGTGAACCCTTATTGCACCAGGACTTCTGGCAGATTCTGGAGTATTGCCTTGAGAGACTCCCATCCATTGCCCTACTCTCTAATGGTACGCTTGTTGATGCACGTGCCATCGACAGACTCGCAGAGTATAAGGAGCAGCTGACGATAAGCTTGAGTCTCGATGGGTCTGCTCCGGACACCCACGACAAGATCACAGGTGGACGTGGCTCATTCGAGAAGACCCTTGGCGCTGCGCGTCGGCTGATCCAGAAGGGTCTCAGGGTCAGAATCGCGATGACGCTCACACCAGATAACTGGAAGGAGATCGAGCCGACCCTGCTCTTGGCAAAGAGCATCGGTGCGAGGTGGTTCGGCTGGGCTCCCGCCATGCCCTTCGGCAGGGGCTGCGGTGTGGAATGGGATCTTACCGCAGAGGAGATGGAGGAGCTTGCTAGCAAGGAGATGGAGCTGCTAAAATCCCACCAGGGCTTCGTGCCGGTCATCCCCAAAGTGGCGAACTACCTGCCTGACTCATGGAACTGCGGGATCGGATGGAAGAATGTGGTGATGGGGCCCTCAGGCTTGGTGCGGCCCTGCCTGCTTCTGCCGGAGTCGAGTTGTGCAATCGGAGACCTCAAGACAGAGAGCATCAGAGAAGCCTTTGATAAGGATATCATTCTGGGTTTGAGAGGATTGCCCCTGCCTTCCGACGAGCTTTGTGGTGAATGTAACCTGCAGGCTTACTGTACTTCTTGCCCGGTGAGGGCCATGACCAAGGGGGAGACTTCCGATCATTGTTCCTGGGCAGAAGCATCGGGCGCCGATGAGCTTATGAACTCCATGCGCACCCTGGCCAAGACCTACCAAGACAGAGGGCACTAAGGCATGCAAGCCACAAGTACGCCCGTGATCGAGTTCGACAACGTCTCCAAGAGCTACCGCAGCAAGGTTGCCCTGACGGGAGTGAGCTTCCGAGTCCCCGGGGGCAGCATATTCGGCTGTGTTGGTCCCAACGGAGCCGGCAAGACCACCATGGTTCGGCTCATACTGGGGCTCCTCAGCCCGGATACTGGGACGGTGAAGGTCTTCGGCAGCAATGCCGTGGATCTCTCCGTGCTTGACCGGCGCAGAATCGGCTGCGTTCTTGAGTCGACGGGGATATACAACAATCTGACAGTCAGACAGAATATCGAGTTCTTCGCTCGCCTCTATGGGACAGACGGGTTGTCGGACAAGATCAGCATCGGCCTGTCGGACCTTGATATGGAGGAGTACGAAAACCAGCCGGCCGGCAGGCTCTCCAAGGGGATGAAACAGCAACTCGCCATGCGCCGTGCCATGCTGCACCATCCGGAGATACTGGTGCTTGATGAGCCGGCAGCGGGGCTGGACCCCATACACCAGAAGGAGACTAGGGACCTCCTTGACCACTATCGACAAGAGGGACACGCCATTTTCCTTTGCTCCCACGATATGTCGCAGGTGGAGAGACTCTGTGATATGGTGCTCTTCCTCAAGGAAGGGAATTGCCTGGCGGTGGCCTCCGCAAGTGATCTGCCTAAACGGCAGGGTGCCGATACCTGGATAGTGAGGGCCGTATCGAGAGAGTCTATGAGAACCTTGCTCACCAAGCTCGATGGTAGGTACAGGGTGAACGGGAGCAAGGACAGCAATCAGATCGAACTCAGCATCCCGGCCCATGAGGAGGCCGAGTTCCTTGGCTTCCTCAGCTCGGAAGCCGGGCTGATTCGGGAGGTGAGAAGGGTGGTCCCCACCTTTGAAGAGACCTTCTTCCGGCTGATGGAGGATCGATGAACAGAGGCATTGCATTGGTGTGGGCAGTTGCCAGGAAGGAGTATCAGGAGGTCACCTGCCGCTGGACCGGGCTGATCCAACCCGGGATCCTGGTGGCCCTCTTTGCCCTGAGCATCCTGATGGTGATCCGGGTGATGCCCTGGACTGACAATATGGAGAGCTACACCCTTGTAGCTGAAGCTGCTGTGACCGATATCTTCCTGGCGGTCTGCCTATTGTGCGTGGTACCGTTACTGCCTCTTGTTTTCGGGAAAGAGAGACTCGCCGGCACCATGGAATTCCTGCTCGCATCGCCTGCCGGACTGCATACCATCTGGATCGGCAAGGCGACTTTCCTCTTTCTCTGGGCCTACAGCTGGGCCCTGGTGTACTTGGTCGCATGCGCCACCATTCTCTTCTGGCAATTCCGGGCATGGGGCCTGCCCTTTCCCTTTGCTTCAACCACAGCTGCCTTCCTGCTGATGAGCCCCTTGGTTTGTTTTGCTTTTGCCCTTCTGGTCTCCGAGCTATCCATGGTATTCAGCTCCAGGATCGTGGGCTTCCTGAGTTCGTTGGCGGTGATGGGATTCCTATTCCTGACAACCTCGTCAGCCAAGATGCGTTCCGCAGCATCTACGGAGGCCCGATTGGTCATGATGGCCCTTCTCGCCGTAGTAGTCGTCGTGATCTGCGTGGCCCTCTCCTCCAAGCTCAGCCGTGAACGCGTTCTGCTTGCCCACACCAAGTAGGTACCAGCGAGGAGTCCCTTCCTACGAGAGCCAGATCACCATGTCACCGTCGGTTTTCATTGTCCCCAGAACGTCGGCTCAAGATGTCCCATGAACGTCGTTCACAATGTCCCCTGGGAGTGCGGCCGGTCACGCCTCTTGTGTGACCTCCAGTTCCTCGTGACGTGACTCCCTAGAACTGGTCCAGTTTGGGAGGTAGGCTCTCGGCTGGACACGGAGAGGGGGGCTCCATCGGCCGGAAGCGGGACACGCCGGAGCAGGTCGTCCATCTTCTGAGGGAGGCGGAGGTTCTGCTGAGCCAGGGCAGGACGGTTCCCATGATGTTCCGGGAGCTGGGGTTCGGGGAGCAGACGTACTGTCGGTGGCGCCGGACATATGGCGGTCTCGACGTGAGCCACGCGCGGCGGCTGAAGCGCGTTCGTCAGGTTCGCCCGGTCCGGAAGTTCTATTTCCTCACACCCGATCAAGCTCGTCGAAGAGCCCGAACTGAGGAGTGGTCCGTTCCCTGCGCCGTGTCGTGGTCTTCACCTGCAGTTGCACACAAGGAGGTACCCCTTTGAACACGAAGCTACTGTGCCGTCACATTTCGATCCTCGTTGCCGTCGTCCTGATTCTCTGT
>JAUXGG010000013.1 GCA_030622265.1 Candidatus Eiseniibacteriota bacterium | reverse complement strand
CATCTCGGCCGATGCCACAACCCCCCGGATCTCTTTCACCCCGGAGGTCACCGCGCTGAAGGCGATGAAAGTGGAATCGGTCACGGTGCTGATAAGGTGGGCAAGCGTGGTCTTTCCGGTCCCCGGCGGTCCCCAGAAAATCACCGACTGGATCTCTCCTTGCTCGATGGACCGTCTTAAGACCGAGTCCTTGCCGATGGCATTCTCCTGCCCCATGAACTCATCGAAATCGCAGGGCCTCATCCTGTCGGCAAGAGGGCTCTTGCCTTCCCCGGCCGGGCGCTCGCTGAAAAGGTCAGGAGGTGTCATCGCCGGGGCTCTCCGGTGCTCCCGCCGGCGGACATCGAGTAAACGAATGGGAAGAGGGCGTAAAAGGCTGAAGCCTTCCACAATTGTTCGACCGCTACCTGGTCTTCGGTCGAATGCGTGTGCTGTTCCTCACCCGGCCCAAAACCTACAGTCGGAATCGACTTAACACCCATCGAATAGTTGCCGTCGGTGGAGAAATCCCACTTGCCTATTGTGGGATCCTCGTCGAAAAGGAGCTCATAAGTCCCGGCCGCCCCCTTGACGGCAGGCGAGTCGGCATCGGTGACCCACGCGGGAAAGAACTTCTCACGCTCCTTTATGTAACCCTTATAACTCGCTCCAGCATAAGTAGTTATCTGTACGCTTCCTCCGGTGAACCGGGCTATCTCGTCTATCTCGCGCGCTATGGACTCACGTGTGTCGGCGGGCACGACCCGACGGTCTATGAAGATACGGCACCTGTCGGGAATGGCGTTTCTCGAAGGGCCTGTGGAATCGGCACTCGTCACCGCGATGCTTCCCGGGCCCAGGAACGGATGAGAGCCGAGCTTACCCTCCAGCCACTTGATGCCTTCTATGACGGGGGTCATCTTGTAGATCGCATTGTCACCCCGCGCCGGCGCACTCGAATGGCACGAGCGTCCTCTGGTGATGACCTCGATCTCGGCGCGCCCCCTGTGGCCCCGCCTTATTGTGAGCCCCGAAGGCTCACCCAGGACCACGCAGTCGGGTTCGATCCCCTTCTCATCGAGCAGCACGCTCAAGGCAAGACCCTCGCAGTTCTCCTCCTGGACGATCCCTACAACGTAGAGCGTGAAGTCGCCGGGAGAGAGGTCGCTGCTTTCGGCCAGCTGCTTCATAAGCCTTAAGGCCGCGACCATGCTCCCGATGCCGCCCTTGTCATCACAGGCACCCCTGCCGTAGATCACTCCGTCCTCGAGCACACCGCCAAAGGGGTCTCGCGTCCAGGCGGATTCATCACCGACGCCCACGGTATCCAGGTGAGAGTCGTAGAGAATCACCTTGCTTCCCGATCCCACCCTGGCGACGGCATTACCTATGGAGTCAATGAATACCTCGTCGGGATCGCAGGCCTCCATCTCCGCCTTGATGAGTTTGATGGCTTCCTCTTCGCCGCCGCTCGGACTCGGAATCCTTACAAGCCGCCGGACAAGATCGGTGACATAATCGGATTCGGCTTCGGCCGCTTCCCTGATACGGACAGCGAGGCCGGCAAGTTCGGCGGGATCAATCAGCATGCGTACCTGTATCTTTTGGGGAGTCCATATTGGTATCCGCGTCCAGGAGCTCGGTGCGAGCTCTCCTTATCAAGCGGGAAACCACCACGCCTGTGACATGACAGCGGTACTCCCTGGTAGCCCTTATGTCGGAGAGAGGGGCGCACTCCGATGATGCGATGCGCGCTGCCTCCTCGATCAGAGCTTCGGTGGGTGATTCACCTTCCAACACCTCCTCCACCCCTCGCATCCTGATGGCGGTGGGCGCGACCGCGCCGCAGGCTATTCTCACACCGGTGAGCTTGCCCTCCTCGGCACGCGCAACAAGCGCGGCGTTGGCGACCGAGATGGCGAGCGCGTTCCTTAAGCCCACCTTGGCGAAGCCCGTGAAGACCTTGCCGCGGCCCTTGCCCCCGTCTTTGCCCCCGGGCTCATCGAACCGAATAGCAACCAGCATCTCATCGGGTTCTATGGTGGTCTCGCCCGGACCCGTGACGAAATCCTCGAGTGCGACTTCCCGATCTCCGTTCGTGCTCTTCAAGACCACGGTCGCATCGAGAGCAAGAAGAGCGGGGTAGAGATCACCCGCAGGCGAGGCATTGACGATATTGCCGCCGACGGTTCCCAGGTTGCGGACCTGGGGAGAACCTATGGAAGCGGCTGCCGCTTTTAAGACCTCCAGGCCGGCAAGGAGCTGCGAGCCCGCCACCTCCGAATGCGTTACCGCCGGCCCGAGGACTATCCGGCCGTCCCGCCGCTCGGCGCGCTTCAGCTCCCGCAGGCCTCCGGTATAGATCACAAGATTGGGCGTTCTTATGCCCATCTTCATGAGCACAAAGAGATCGGTACCTCCGGCAAGAATGGCCGCATCGCTGCCGTGCCCGGCCAGTACATCAAGACATTCAGCCACGTCCCCGGGAAGAATCGCTTCGAAGTTTTTCATTTAGCCTTTCCACCAGTGCATTATGGCCTCCAGGACACCGCCGGCCACAGCCCTGCCCTTGTCCGAGATCGTGGTCACATCGATATCCCGGCCTCTCGGGTCCACGTCCCCAATCTTCTGTCCCTTCCTGACCTTGCTGCCAACGGCAATCAGGCCTCTCAGGAGACCGGAGATTGGAGCGCTCACTTCACTCTTCCGGCCGACCATGCCAAGGAGTTGCCCCTGCTCCACGAGGTCGCCGATATCCGCCCTGGAATTGAAGATACCCGATGCGGGGGATCGAATCACGCGCTTGCTTGTCATGCCCCCAATCGCACCGGGCACACCCGTAAAGGGGGCAGCGCTTCCCGTATCGATCACCCGTCCAAGATCATGGCCGCGCATGGTCTCCACCACGACATCAGCGTTGCGGCCGGCCTCAAAACCCGGCCCCAAGCCGATGACGCGAGGAGCCAGGCCGCTCGACATGTCGCTCTCGGTCTTTGTCATCCTTGCGTCCACGACCACGTCCGCTCTTATCTCCCGGCAAACTTTCCTGTAACCGCAAGTCACGAGAGGCACCTCGCCCGCCCGGATGAGCTTCAGCGCATCATCCGCGGCCGCAAGGTGCCGCGCTCTTATCCCCTCGACTTCCGTTCGGCCCTCGAGGGCGGCGGTGGCGAAACACACTTTTCTTCTTATGCACTTCGGGCGGTCGATATCCACGACAACCACACCCAGGCCGGACCTCGCCAGCCGGTGCGTCACCGCCGAACCCAGCTCCCCGCCCCCTATCACCAGTACCAGGGGAATCGGTCTTTTTATCCAAGTTTCCATTGCTCAGTCCCGCCATTCTTTGATCAACTCGGCAACCACGCTGACCGCTATCTCGTCCGGGGTGATGGCGCCTATGTCGATACCCACCGGAGTATGTACCCGGTCGAGCTCCTCGCGGGCCGTGCCGCTCGAGGCGAGCTCGTCAAAGACCATTTTGGCCTTGTGCCTGCTCCCGAGCATTCCCACGTACCGCGGCGCAAGGGCGAGCACTCTGCCCAACCACTCCTTGTCCAGCCCGTGCCCGCTTGTGCATATGACAACGAAAGACATATCGGTAATCTCCAGCTTGCCCTCGAAGTCGCCCGGTGAGGCAAGCACACCCTTCACCCTCTCACCCAGTCTCTCCGGAGTAATGTACTCGGCCCTGGAATCGACCAGAGTAACCTCGAAACCGTTCTTGCACGCGAGCCCGGCGATGGCCCCCCCGACATGCCCGGCGCCGATGATGAAAAGGCTCTTCACTTCCCCGAAAGGCTCGAGGAAGACCGACATGTTCCCGCCGCACATGCTGTCGAGATCTTTCTTTTTGCCCGAGAGGTTGAAGTCCAGCATCACGGGCTTGCCTGTCTTCATCACGCCCGGGGCCTTCTCGATCACTTCCTTCTCGACGATACCGCCGCCGATAGTGCCCGCCATCTTGCCGGCGAAGGAGATGACCATCTTGGCACCGGCCTCCCTGGGGGCGGAACCTCTTCTCTTTACGACGGTGGCGACACAGATCCGCTCACCTCCGAAAAGCCATTCATTGGCGATTCTTAAGATGTCCCTTGCATCATCCATTCTTTTTCAAACCTCGTCCGTGTTCAGCCTTGCGGCCAGCCTGTCGAAATCCTCAGGCCTGTCAAAATCCAGGTGCACCTCGTCTGAGGAGACACCCACCTCCTCGATGTCATCGCCGTGCTTCCGGAGAAGGCTCCTCGCGCCCTCGTCACCCTCGAGCGAGAGAACCTCCTCACCGAGACCGGAGGAGATGATCACCGGCCGCCCGCGCCTGCCATCGAAAACAGGAACGCAGATCGACTTGTCCGAGCCCGAGAAGGACCGTATCAGATTATCAATCGTGCCTGCCGTCACAAGCGGCTGATCGGCAAGCGATACCATTATGCCGTCGAGGCCGCCTTGCTCACACAGGTGCTTCCAGCCTGCCTTGAGCGAGAAACTCATCTCGCAGGGCTCGTCCATCACCACGAAGCTCACCCGACGGGAAGAACAGCGTTCCACGATGGAACCGAAGCCGGCGAGCCAGCCCGGGACGACCGCCGAGATCCTCTCGAGCGAGCTCTCACGGTGCCGGCCGAGCGTCACCTCGAAGATGGTCTTTCCGCCGGCCATCTTCAGGAGCTTGGGCTCTCCCATCCTCGAGGAAGTACCGGCAGCCAGCAATATGCATCCCACCGAAGCCATTCTTCTCCCGCCTCACTCTTTTCCTATCTCACCACGAGGAAGCGCCTGCCCGGGTCCTTCAAGGAGCCGAGACAGACCCGCTCGACGGCGGCGTTCTTCTTGAGCTTAAGCGCAAGACTGAGCGCCGAGCCCCCCGGGGCGGCCTTGCCCATCGCCCCATCGAGCACTTCGGGATCCACCTTGTTCAACATCACGCACATGCGCGCTCCGGGCAGCTTCCTCCCCAGGTATGACCGCTTCGAGAGCACCACCTCCGCCACCAGGTCCTCATCGACCATCGCATCCGGACCTCGCCCGGTAACCTCGCTGATGCTCGAGGGCTGAAAGATAAGATCATCACCCAACGATTTGCCGAGGCAGTCGACGCCGACAAGGACCACGAAGACACTGGTCGAGGGCGCCATCGGGGGCTCATGGTCCCTTGGTACCTTAAGCGACTTGCCCATCGCCCCGTCGCATTCCGCCACGACGGTCCACTGACGGCATCCGGAGTAGAGCTCCTCCACAAACTCAGGCGAGAAACCCCTGAACTTGGAGCCCGACTCCTCACGGGCCGCAAGCACCGACCCGGAAGATCTTATCCCGTCTGCGATACGTCCGGCGGTCTCGGAGGTCTCAGGACCCAGGACCACCATTGGAACCCGGCGGCGCTCGGGACGCCAGATCCGGGTCGTGGTCGTGAGCAGCACAGGCTTTCCTGAGGCCAGCAGCTCATGACCCAGGCCGTACATCAGGGAGGTCTTTCCGCCCGCTCCCACGATGCTCACCAGATCACCCGCGGACACTCCCAACCCATCTATGATTGATGTCTTAAGATCTATTCTCACTTCTTCACTTTGGCCAGGGTCTGCTCGATGTTCTTCAACGCCTTCTTGATATTCTCGATCGAGTTGGCATATGAAAAGCGCAGGTAACCCTCTCCTTCCGCACCGAAGGCCGTCCCCGGCAATCCGGCGACACCTGCGTCATTCAAGAGCAGGTCGGAGAGTTCCTGGGACTTCATGCCCGTACCGGTGATATTCGGGAACACGTAGAAGGCGCCCTTGGGCCTCAAGCATGTGATGCCCGGAATGGCATTCAGGCCGTCCACTATGACGTCCCGTCTCTTCTTGAATTCAGCGACCATGGCGTTCGATGCCGACTGGTCGCCGCGGATCCCCTCGGCACCCGCAACCTGCGAGAAGGTGCAGGTACAGGATGTGGCATTGATCTGGATCTGGGTGAGCTTCTGAGCCAGCTCCTCGGGCATGATCCCGTAGCCCAGCCTCCAGCCGGTCATGGCATAGGTCTTGGAAAAGCCGTCGAGAATGATGGTATGCTCACGCATACCCGGCAGCGAGGCGATGCTCATGAATTCGCCCTCATATAGAATCCGGCAATAGACCTCATCGGAGAGGACCCAGATTTTGTTCTCTCTCGCGATGTCCGCAATGGCTTCCAGGTCTTCCTTTGAGAGCACCCCGCCGGTCGGGTTCTGGGGAGAGTTGATGATGATCATCTTGGTCTTGGGCGTCACCAGCTTCCTTAGCTCGTCAACATCGAAACAGAATTCCTTGCTTTCTTCGAGCTTGGCCGGAACCGCCTTGGCGCCCAGGAATTCTATGACCGACTCGTAGATGGGAAAGCCGGGATTGGGATAGATTACTTCATCGCCCGCATCCACCAGGGCGAGCATCCCGAAGAACATGATGGGCTTGGCCCCCGGCGTCACGACCACCTCTTCGGGCTTCACGTCCAGGCCCTTTTCCTTGCCCACGACCTCGGCGATGGCATCGCGGATCTCGGGAATCCCCTGGGCGTTCGAGTAATGAGTATAGCCGTCCCAGATGGCCTTCGCGCCGGCCTCGCGGATATTGTGGGGCGTGTCGAAGTCGGGCTCGCCGATCTCGAGATGGACGACGTCCTTCCCCTTGGCCTCCAGCGCCTTGGCCTTGGCCAGCACCTCGAACGCGCTCTCGGTCCCGAGCCTCGACATCCTCTCAGCTAACTTGATCATGTCCTCTTACCTCCCATTTCCACTGCGTCCTCTGGTTCCTATTCTGCTTTATCTACCGTTCCATATTCTGATTTGCCTTCGATCGCTACTCAAACTTGAGCGTTTTCAAACCTGTGTCGGGATCCAGCTTGCGCACCATCTTCTGGCCCGCAACCAGCACCCCGATCTCAGCCGTCATGTTTACGGTTCCGGCCGAGAGATGCCCGCCCAGGACCACACCACCCCTCTTCGCCACCGTGACATGGATGTGGAGCCTCAGCTCACCATCCGACATGGAGATATTGCCATTCATGGAACAGAGTTCCACCGCGTCCACGACCGGCCTTGTCTGGTATTCACCCTTCCCCACGTAGAAGGATATCGCCGCGCCTCTGACCATCCCGACACCGCCGATGATCACGCCGGAGCTTATTCCTTCTTCCTTGAGCGCCTCGCTCAGCCCCCCCAGCAAGTCCTCGCCGTCGCGGAGGCGGATCATCAGCAAATCGCCCTTTCTGCTCTCTTCCACGCGCCTATCCTCCTCCCTGTCTCAGTGAAGTTTCCTCAATCGCGTCAATGATCTTCTTATAGCCCGTGCACCTGCAGAGCACGCCCGATATGGCCTCCCTGATCTCTTCTCTCGAGGGCCTGGGATTGCTCTCAAGCAGAGCCTTGCCTGAGAGGATCATGGCCGGCGTGCAGAAGCCGCATTGTATCGCGCCCTTCTCGATGAAGCACTCCTGGATGACCGCGAGCCGCTCCTTCTCGGAGACACCCTCGATGGTGGTAACCGAGCGGCCCGATGCCTGGAACGCGAACAATATGCAGGACAGCGCCGGTTGTCCGTCCAGGAGCACCGTGCAGTTGCCGCAGTCTCCCTTGCCGCATCCCTCACGCGTACCCTTAAGATCGAGGTGCTCGCGCAGGAAGGCGAGCAGGCTCAAGCCCGGATCGACCCTGGCCGTGACCTGCCCGCCGTTTATCGTTAGTGTGATCTCCATGTCTTTTGATTCCATCTCAGCCACCGGCCCCTTTTCCCTGAGATCTCATGTGCCGGGCGACCGCTTCGACATCCGCGGGGATGTCCGCGATGTCCAGCGCCCCGTCCAGGCTCGAAGGATCCTTCAATCCGCTTCCCGTGATGAGAACGGCCACGGTCTCATCCTTGCCTATCATGCCCTGCCCGAGCGCGCTGCGAAGGCCCGCGAGGCCCGTCGCCCCCGCCGGCTCGGCGAACACGCCGGCCTCGCGCGATAAGAGCAACATCGCTGAGACGATTTCCTCATCGGTGACGCTTATCGCGCATCCCCCGGACTCTCTCAAGGCCCTCAAGGCCTTTCTCCAGTTGCGGGGTTCACCGACACGGATGCTGTCGGCGATCGTATTCGCTTCAACAGGGGTTACATCACGGCATTCCACACAGGCGTCGACGATGGGCTTGCATCCCCTCGCCTGGACACCGAGCAGCTTCGGGGCCCTATCCGTCTCCCCCAGGAGCTCGAGTTCCTTAAACGCTTTCCACTGGCCGCTTATGATGCAGCCGTCACCCATGGATACAACAACCCAGTCCGGGACCTTGTATCCGAGCTGTTCATATATCTCCAGCGAACACGTTTTCTTGCCCTCAACCAGGTAGGGATTGATCGCGCAATTGCGGTTGTACCAGCCCCATTTCCCGATCGACGCCGTGGCCACGCCGAAGGCGTCTTCATAGGTTCCTTTGACCCTGAACACCCTGGTGGCGCACGCGCCTATCTGGTAAAGCTTGGGCTTGGGTATGGTCTCCGGAACAAAGATATAGGAGCTAAGACCCGCCGAGGCCGAGAGCACCGCAAGAGAGGATGCCGCGTTGCCGGTGGACGCGCAGGCTATGCCCGGCCTGCCGGCCTCCAGGGCCATGCCGATCGCGACGGCGCTCGCCCTGTCCTTGAGCGACGCGCTGGGGTTCACGGTGTCGTCTTTTATATGGACATGCTCGTGTCCTAATGCCGCGTTGAGCCGCGGGAAGCTGTACAGGGGCGTCCAGCCCACTTCGAGCATGCCGGGAGGAGGCTGGCTCAAGGGAAGCATGTCCACGTAGCGAAAGATGTTCCGCTCCGGCCGGGAAGCAAGCGGCCGGGACTTCAGGGAAGAGCGCATTTCATCATAGTCGTATTCGACATCCAGGATGCCGTCGAGCCCGCACTCCGGACATATTATCTCAAGGCCACGATCATAGACCTTTTCACACTTCATGCATGTGAGCCGCTTGACCTTCGCCATGGAGCCCGTCCCGCCTCAATCCCGCTTGAGGAACTTGCCGTCGCCCTTCTTTCCCAGGAACTCCCCGTCGCGCTGGATCACCTTACCCCTCAACATGGTGATCTCGGGGAAACCTCTCAGGGCCGTCCCCTCGTATGGAGAGTAATCACTTTTCATATGGAGATTGCGGGCGCTGACCTTGGTCTCGCGCCCGGGATCGATGATTATGAGATCGGCGTCGCTCCCGATCTGGATCGCGCCCTTCTGAGGGTACAGTCCGAATATCTTGGCCGGGTTGGAACACAGGGTCTCCACCAGAGTGGTCGAGGTGATCCTGCCGGTCATCAGGCCTTCGGTGAAGAGCAGAGGAAGCAGGGTCTCCACCCCGGGAAGGCCGCAGGGTATCTTCCTGAAATCACCCTTCCACCTGTCCTTCTGCTTCCGCGTGAAGCTGCAGTGGTCGGTAGATACAACCTGAACCACTCCCTTCTCGAGTCCTCCCCAGAGATAGGCGCAGTCATCCTCGGTCCTCACAGGAGGACATGTCGCGAAGAGATGTCCGTTCCTGCGCTTGTAAACATCGGCCGTCAGCACCAGGAACTGCGGGCACGTCTCGGCCGCCACCGGATAGCCCTGGCTTCTCCACTCCTCAACGATCTGGCAGGCCTCCCGGGTGGTCATGTGGAAAATATAGACCCTGGCATCGCTCAACGATGCGAGATAGATGGCACGTTGCACCGCCTCGCTCTCGGAGAAGTTGGGCCTTGAGAGACCGTGAAGACTCGCGCCGCGCCTGCCCGTAGAGAGGGCCTTCTGGGTGAAAGCCTTGATGATGCGCGGGTTCTCGGCATGGACGCCGGCCACGGCATCCAGGAGGGCGCTCTCCTGGAAGACTTCAAAGAGCGCGCCGTCGTCGGTCATCCAGCCGCGGTCCTCATACGCCATGAAGAGCTTGAAGCTCGATATGCCCCCCTTCACCACCTTGCTCATCTCGCGCCTGGTCTTGATGCTCCAGTCTGTGATGGCGCAGTGAAGGCTGTAGTCGATGGCGACCTTGGGATCGGCCTGGGCCTTGCGTTTCTCGATGGTATCGAGCAGGGACTCGCCCTTTTTCTGGGTGGCGAAGTCGATCATCGTGGTGACGCCGCCTACGGCCGCCGCAGCCGATCCGGAAGCGAAGTCATCGGCCGATGTCGTGCCGCTTACGGGAAGCTGCATGTGAACGTGCACATCTATGACGCCGGGCAGCACGAGCTTTCCGGATGCGTCGATCTTCTCCCTGGCCTCGATACCGCTTTCCGGGGAAAAGATGCCTACGATTCTCTCGCCGACGATGCCGATGCTGCCCTCGAACGCGCCTGCCTCATCCAGGATCATCCCGTTCTCGATGAGCACATCCATCTTGAAATTCTCAGCCCTGGATACAGACATTCTCCTCCCTCACTGTTTTTCCCCCGGCCCTCTATCCCCCGCTGATGGGTGGTATGAGGTCCAGGACCGCTCCATCCTCGAGCGTGCTGTCCACATCACCAAGCTTACCGTCAACGACGATCAGCATAACCAGGTCGGTGTTGATCCCCAGCCTCGAGATAATATCCCCAACCTTCGATCCCTCCTCCAGACTCATCTTCCCGCCCTCGGGCAAGAAATCGGAGAGATGCGAAGTGGCTCTAAGCGATACGTCCAAGGCCCTTAACCTCGTCAAAACCGGAGCCGCACGCCTGCGGCTCTTTGCAAGCAATGGTAGCACTCGTGAAGTTTCATGTCAACGTGTTGGGGGCCGGTTCAGGGGGTCGCTGAATGGGAGCCTTTGACGGCTTGCCACGGGGCCTTGGCGCGAGCCCGGCCCGGGTCCGGCCGGCCCTTTACCGGTCGACCGCAAACTTGAACTTATCACTGATCAGACTCGTGGAACCAAGGAGCCTGAGGTCGGCAACAACCAGGTAGAGGCCCGGCGGCATGGGCTCGCCCGAATCCAGGAAATCCTCAAGATCGACCACGTTGCGGCCCACATGGATCTCTTGCCTGGCGGGGCTGCGCTCGAGCCTCTCGTATCCGAGCCGCCTGCCAAGCATCTCGTAGATCCATATGTCTACCGCGCCGTCGAAGTCACCTTCGGGATGGTAGATGTTGAAGGTTATGCTCGCGTCCGCAACGGTGATCACCGGGTTGGGAAAGACGTGGAGGTTCTCCAGGGTCGCCGTCCGGGCCATGGTCTCAATGCCTACCTTGACGGCATTGTTGGAGATATCGCTCTCGAGGCCGGGCGAGACCGGCTCCAGCACGAAGACATAGCTTACCACACCGTAGGCGCCATCGGTCTGCCAGGACGCGTCGATATCGGTATACTCCCCGGAGAGGAGATTAAGGGTCTCATTGCTCCGGTGAACCAGGCTCCCCGTGTCCCGGCTTCCCTGCCAGACCTCATACTCATACGGCTCCGGGCCCTCCATGGACGCGCCCAGGTTGATGGCCCTTAGGGTGGTCTCGATCGAGTCGCCGGCGACCGGAGGGTCTTCGCAGTTTCTTCCGTCCCAATCCCACTCGACGCTGCCTTCGGTGAGCTCCACATCGGCCAGCGTATCCTCCGGAAGGGGCGCAAACCGGGAGAGGAAGCTCACCACGGTTCCTGCATTGTCTCCGACCTGGCTCATGGTCAGCAGGTCCTGGATATCACCGGTCGTGTGGTAGTGAGGATTAACGGGCTTCTCGTCTACCAGCTCCTCGATGAAGAGAATTCCCGGGATTCCGATCTGCCAGAATGGGAAGTGATCGCTCATGGGGCGCCCGGTCAGATCGACCTGCTCGATTTCAGTCTCGAGCCCGGCGACAATCGATGCTTCTTCCAGCTGGTCCGAAAGCCACCTGGACTTCCAGTCATATGCAAGTGTCAGAAGGAGTCTGCCGTCCTTGACATAGCCCACCATGTCGACATTGATCACGCCAAGGAGGGAATCGGAATCGGTGATGAGCTTTATCGAATCCGCATAGCATCCGCTGCCCTTCATGTGCTGTTCCTCGCCCGAGAAGGCTATGAATTTAAGCCCTATGTCGAGCTCGAGCGGCGCCAGAAGTCTCGCGCACTCCAGCAAGACAGCCACCCCCGTGGCATTATCATCCGCGCCGGGAGTGGGGGTGGTCTCCCAGTCCCAGAGCGAGTCGCGGGAAGCCGTGGCGTCGTAATGGGCGCACACTATGTAATGAGCGCCCGATTTCTTTCCGGGCAGGTCGGCGACGATGTTCTCAGGCGGGAGCTCGGGGCATCCCCACACGCGGGGCATGCACGGGGCCACGGTAACCGCGCCGCCATAAAGCGCCAGGTAGTCGGTGAGGCGATTCACTATCAGCGGGGTTGCGTAATCCCCGAGTTCCTCCCTGCAAGAATAGCGGCTCCTGTATTCCAGGGCCTCGCGGTCCCAGACCAGCTCTTCTATGGTCTGCCAGATCAGGAGAGTATCAACCGAATCGGCAAGCCCGCTCATAAAACGCCTGCGCGCTTCCGTCAGGGGTCTCCCGGCGAGAAGGTCATCAAGCATGACATCCGCAAGGCTGGGTTTCATGATCTCCCCGAGGGGCCTGAGCCCAAGCTCGGACAGGGTAAAGCCCCGGGCCATGAGATCGCGGGCCGAAGCCGGGTCGGCTTCGATCACCGTGCTCGAGCTGCCCCTGTAAACGAAGCTGGCCCCGGTTCCCTCGACGGCATACTCAGGGATGCGCGATGCGGATATCCAGAAAGGCACTCCCCGGCGCCGATCCAGCACGGCACGCGGCTCTCCAAGCAGGCCCGCAACCTCCGATTCAGGCAGCACCGCCATCCCTGGCAGCACCACCAT
>JAUXGG010000275.1 GCA_030622265.1 Candidatus Eiseniibacteriota bacterium | reverse complement strand
TTCAAGCATCATTCCGGTGAGCCGGGTCCCGATTCCCTGCCCCTGGTATTCGGGGAGTATCTCCAGCATGGGGATGAAAGCCGACTGGATGTTGTCGCTCAGGGCCGTTATGAATCCAACCACGCGATTCTGATCCGTATCACGGGCGAGCAGTACGTGATCGCTGTTCTTTAAGATCTCGAGGTGCTGCTCGGGGGTATGAGGGGTCTTCCAACCCACGAAGAAGCCCTGAAGCATCTCGGGGTTGATTCCGGCAAGCGAATCCCTGTACTCGATCATTGACGGCTTCCTCCTAAGTACAATTCAGATTTTAGAGCTGGGGCTGGCGACAGACAACACTAAACAGGCAGGCACAGACGCAAGAGAGACGCTATTACAGGATGGCCTGAGCCACGAGTTCGGGTGTCGAGACGTGCTGGCGGAAGATTGACATTTGCTCACCGTAGGGATTGCCCTAAACTGGGACAATGACCATGAAGATTGTAATCATAGAACCCTATCTCACCGGATCGCATGCCGCCTGGGCCAGGGAGTATGCCGAGCACAGCAAGCATGATGTAGCTGTCCTTGGTCTCGACGGCAGGCACTGGAAATGGCGCATGCACGGTGGGGCGGTAACCCTGGCGCGCAGGTTCGCAGACGCCGGGCACAGGCCCGACCTGATAGTCGCCACCGATATGCTGGATCTCACCACTTTTCTCTCTCTGACGAGAGATTTCATATCCGGGATAAAGACGGTTGCTTACTTCCATGAGAACCAGATCACCTATCCCTGGTCGGAGCTGGACCGCGATCTGGCCAAGGAGCGGGACGTCCATTATGGTTTCATCAACTTCGCGTCAGCCCTGGCAGCTGATGCCGTGGCCTTTAATTCGGAGTATCACAGGAAAGCATTCCTGGCGGGGCTCCGGCCCTTTCTGGAAGCTTTCCCGGACCACAATGAGGTCGGGGCGGTTCGGGTCATAGATGATAAGAGCCACGTGCTTCCCCTTGGAGTGGATCTGCGGCGCTTCGATAAGTACCGCCTGGAGCGGGATCCGAAGCAGAAGCCTCTCATCTTGTGGAATCATCGCTGGGAGTATGACAAGAAGCCCGAGGACTTCTTCCAGGCCCTGTTTGATTTGCAGGACGATGGACTGGACTTCGAGGTGGCCGTACTGGGTGAAAGTTTCGATGTGATCCCAGCCATCTTCCCGGAGGCCCGGGAACGGTTAGGGGAGAGGGTTGTGCAGATGGGCTTTGCCGAGGACTTCGCTGAGTATGCATCCTGGCTCTGGAAAGCCGACATCCTCCCTGTAACATCCATCCATGAGTTCTTCGGCGCGAGCGTGGTGCAGGCCGCTTACTGCAATTGCTTCCCCCTGCTTCCCGACAGGCTTGCTTATCCCGAGCATATCCCGGTCGAACGACGGGCGGAACATATTTACGGAGACCAGGCCCGGCTGGTGGCCATGCTCAGGGATCGAGTCCGGGACATAGAGGAAACCAGGCGCACCGAGACCCGGGGTTTCGTCGGCCAATACGACTGGGGCGTGATGGCTCCGAGGTATGACGATTTCTTCCGGGCCATCAGCGGGATGGACGCCTGACCTCGGCAAGGATACTCGCGAGGAGATCTTTCCAATCGTCGCTCTTGAGATTGCCCCCGCTCTTTCCCGGGCGCACGATAATGACCTTGTGCCTGGGGCTTACGTAAACATACTGGCCCAGGTGTCCCGCGGCCATGAAGTCGCTTCCATACGCATCGGGCATCCACCACTGGTACTGGTATTCCCAGGAGCTGCCGTCACTGATATCAAGCCTCGTGGATTTGCGCACCCATTCGCGTGATACGATTTGCTCGCCGTTCCAGTTGCCGCCGTCAAGGTACAAGCGGCCCAGCTTTGCGTAATCGCGCGCAGGCGCCGCCAGGCAGCAGAAGGTCTTTTCCAGGCCGTCGGGCTCACGGTCTATGGACCACATGCCGTCGTATTCCATCCCGAGAGGTCCCCAGATGCGCGTCTGCATATACTCGGTTATGGTCATGGGGCTCAAGGCACGCGAGAGGATGAGGCCGAGGAGCTGGTTATCACCGCTTTTATACTCGAAGTACTTTCCCGGCGAATGCCGAAGCCCCATCTCGAGCAGCATCTCTTCAAGATTATCGCCATAGTAAAAGCGCGGATAGATTCCAAAGGGATTATCCGACTCGGTATAGTCCATCCCGGAAGTCATCTGGAGCAGGTGTTCCAGCGTTACCTCGTCGAAGCCATTGGCCTTGAGTTCGAGCACTATGCGCCGGGAATCCCACAGTCCCGGTCGCGTTGATCGTGAACCGCGTGATCGCAAGCCCGTGTGATTACGAGGAGGATGTTGACCGGAGGAGAAGAATATGGTATCCCCGCATCATGTGGAACAAGCTTAAGGGCCGCCCCGGTGTGCCTCGCCGACACCTGGTCTCCATCGGGGGGCTGGTAATGGCGATCCTGATCGGCGGACCCTTAGAAGGTGGTTGCATGGCATCCAGATTAGAGAGGACAAGTGTTGAGTCTCCGGACGGCAAGCTGATACTCGGCTTCTCGCTCGACGCCGGGGCTCCCCGTTACGAGGTTGCCTATGATGGGACCGTGATCATCCGCCCGTCGGCAATGGGATTTACCTTCCGGCAGCTGAAGCCGATGATGGACGGTTTCTCTGTGGCGGCAACCTCCACGCATGAGTTTGAAGAGACCTGGAAGCCGGTATGGGGTCAGAAGAGCGAGATCAGGAGCCACTACAATGAGCTCAAGGTCGAGCTCCGGGAGAATGAGCCTCCTTGCCGCCGCATGAATGTAACTTTCAGAGTATTCAATGACGGGCTGGGTTTCCGGTATGAGTTCCCCGAGCAGGAGAGTCTCACAGACTTCGAGATCATGGCCGAGGAGACGCGCTTCACATTCGCCGGCAATCATACGGCCTGGTGGATCCCGGCCGACTTCGACAGCTATGAGCACCTCTATAAGGAGACACCGCTGGATCTCATTCTGGCGGTGAACACTCCGGTCACGATGAAGACAGCCGAAGGGCTTTACTTAAGCCTCCACGAAGCCAATCTCACCGACTATGCCGGGATGACCCTCGCCGTGGACAAGGATAAGCCGCTCACGCTAAGATCGAGTCTTGTGCCCTGGCCCGATGGTTCCAGGGTAAAGGGCACGACGCCATTCAAGACCCCGTGGCGGACCATCCAGGTGGCCACCAGGCCGGGAGGGCTCATCGAGTCCAGTCTCATTCTTAATCTCAATGAGCCGAGCGTGATCGAGGACACCTCATGGATCAAGCCCATGAAGTACATCGGCATCTGGTGGTCGCTTCATATAGGCAAGGAGACCTGGCACGAGGGCCCGAGACATGGGGCCACAACTCAAAACGTCAAGCGCCACATCGATTTTGCGAGTGAGCACGGAATTGCCGGCCTCCTGATCGAGGGGTGGAACACGGGCTGGGACAGGTGGGGTCAGGAAGGTGCCTATGATCATGTAACCCCCTATCCTGACTTCGATCTTGAGGAAGTCGTCCGCTATGGCAGGGAGAAGGGGGTCAGCATCATCGGCCATCACGAGACCGGCGGGGATGTAACGACCTATGATCAGCAGATCGAATTCGCCTTCAGGTTGTACAGCGAGGTCGGGATCGATGCGGTCAAGACCGGCTATGCCGGCAAGATCTTTCCCCGCGGGCAGCATCATCACGGCCAGTGGATGGTCAATCACTACCGCATGGTGGTGGAGAAAGCGGCGCGGTACGGCATCATGATAGATGCCCACGAGCCCATCAAGCCGACCGGGATAAGCCGCACCTATCCCAATATGATGACCCGCGAAGGGG
>JAUXGG010000147.1 GCA_030622265.1 Candidatus Eiseniibacteriota bacterium | reverse complement strand
TGGCCTCGCTGGGGCCCGAGATCAAGGCCAAGACCATCATCATAAACGGAGTGTCCAAGGCCTATTCCATGACCGGCTGGAGGCTGGGATACGCTGCCGGTCCCGGAAACATCATAGCGGCCATGGCCAAGGTGCAGAGCCACAATACCTCGAACGCGTCATCGATATCACAGATGGCCGCCCTCGAGGCCCTCAAGGGGCCCCAGATGGATGTCTCGCGGATGGGCTCGGAGTTCCAGAGAAGAAGGAACTTCTTGCTTTCCAAGCTCCGGCTTATCCCTAATGTCTCGTGCATGGAGCCCCGGGGCGCCTTCTACCTTTTCCCCAACTTCTCCGCTTACTACGACAAGGAATTCGAGGGCATGCTGATCCGGAACTCAGCCGGGCTGGCCTACTACCTTCTTAAGTACGCTAATGTGGCAGTCGTTCCCGGCAGCGCCTTCGGCAATGACGCCTGCGTGCGCATGTCCTATGCGACCTCGATGGAGAAGTTAGAGAAGGCGATGGACAGGATCATCGAGGCCGTATCCAGGCTCCGCACATCGCGCAGGACAACCAGAATCACCCTGGACAATGTGATGACCCATACGAGGGGCTGGGCGGAGAGTGAGACCGATATCACGATGCAGCTCCGGGAGTCGCTGGTGGGCGAGGTTGATGAACATCTCAAGCACGACCACTATTATGAGTGGAACGCCAATATCGCCGGCGTGGTCGTGCAACTTCGCACCAATGTCAAGCACCTGCATGAATTCTGGGTGGAGAACTGGTACCCGTCCGAGCTGGAGAGCGATCTCGAACCGCACGCGATCATCTACGCCGCAGACGGCATCCCGGGACGCGAGCCCCGGGCTTTCTACAATGCGGAGTCGCGGACCGGCGTGATAGTGAACTGTGATTCCTATGACCAGATCCGCAGATGGGCTCTGGCCCTGGTGACCGATATCGTCGAGCGGCTCTCCGAGACCCACACACTTCACGGCGCCTGCCTTGACTTCGGCGGAATGGGCCTCGGCCTCATAGCGCCCCCGGGAGTCGGAAGGGGAACCATCTGCTATGGCCTGCTTCAGAATGACGGGGTGAAGATCCACTCCAACGATTTCTTCCTCGTCCGCTATACCCGGACAGAAGCCGTCGCCGACATATCCGAGCGCAAGTTCTATGTGAGAACAAGGATAGCCAGGTCGTTTGACTATCTGTCACCCCTTTTCGACCGCAGCAAACTCGAGAACGTGGTGACCGGCAAGGAAGACTGCCTCAATGAGGAGTGCGAGAACCTCGGCAAGTGCGACCTGGACCAGGGTGCGACCCACTGCTACTGGGCATCCAAGTACTCGCGGGCCATGCTCGATCCCTACTGGATAGGCGCGATCGATAAGTACACCAAGCGCACCACGCTGCGCTGGCTGGTCGCCTTAAGGAAGGACAATGTCTCCCCCGCCCTGGAGAAACTGACGCCTGAGGCTGCGCTCAACTTCCTCGAAGAGGGCAAGTACATGAAGTCGGGCAGCATCCTGGGAGCGGTGAAGAACGAGCCTTTCTATAACCCGTATATTCTTAATCCCACAAGGGAGAGACTCGAACTTCACCGGCGCTACTTCCAGCATCTCTTGAAGCTCGTGCCGTGCTTCGTGATCAACACGGGCAAGGAGAAGCTCAACAAGACCATCGAGCGCTTGATGACCCTGCCGAGGTAGGGCTCATTGGTTGCGCAAGTGCTGGGAGAGTCCCCTGTTACCAGAATCCTGCCTCAAGGAGAGAGGTCCGTCTATGTGGAAACTGGTGGGGCTAGTGCAACCAATAGCGAATCAGATGGTTGATGTGTTCATGATTAGACTGCCGAGGCGCATGAGAACGAGGCAGCTGGGCTGAAGATACTGCTGGTCACCTATCTGAACAGAGTCTTGATAGCGCCCCAAGTGGTTGGTTCGGTGACGTCCGGACAGTCACTCTCTGTGAAGATCAAGGTGTGTGTCGAATCCACCCACGGGCTGTACCTCACTGTTCCATGTATCTTAGAGGTGAAATCAGGGCAGTCGCTGCCCCAGTAGTTGTACGTCGCCATCACAAGAGACTGAGGGCTCGAATGCTCGTACCAGATATCCCAGCTACCGTTGTCGTGGAAATCGTTTGCATCTCGCGGAAGCCACTGGCCGTTGAAAGACGGGGCGGCCAACGGTGGATCGCTACGTATTGTCACTCCTCCTCCAGCGTTGTAGGCGATCTGACATTTCCATAGATCTCCTCCACAGTGACCCTTGTATCGCATGCCCTCGAGGCTACAGTATGTTATCTCACAAGACTCAAAGAGAGGAGACGAATCGAGTATGTCCGCACCCATGGTACAGTCGGTCATCTGAATCCCTTTGAAGTGAGGCCGACCAGCCCCGCTTACGTCGTAACAGGCAATCCCATAGACACAGTCTCGTATGACCAGATTCTTGAATGCCGGCTTCCACCATTCGCTGGAGCCACCAACAACATACAGCCCATAGGCCTCTCCCTCGATGATGCAATCCTCGATGGTTATGTCGGTGCAGTTGTAGCAGAAGACAGCGAAACCAGGAGCCATTGGAGGTTCGCATTCTGGACCCGACACTGAGCGGATCGTGAATCCTGACATGTGAGCCCCTTCGCAGTTCTGAAACACAATTGAATCGCGACTATGACAGAACTCAATCGTTGTCAGATCCCGCCCACCCTCACTGACAAGAGATACCCCCGGCCTAAGGTAAACCCAGGTACCTGGATCATACTCATCTATCATATAGGTGCCGGGTGCAACCAATACCGTATCTCCATAGGACGCGGAGTCCAAGCCAGCCGTAATCGTGGGAACATCTCCAGTGCTGTCCGGTAGAACGTACCAGGTTCGGGCCGAAGCGGCTGCCGCCGACAAGAGAATCCCGGTGCATACGAAGAAGCATAGGCATCTCACGCTTCATACCTCCTATTCCAAGTATAGCACATGAAACCAGGGGATTCACCGGGAAGTGTCCGAGATAGTGAGCAAATGGTGCGGACTCCGAGGAGCCCGCACCAAGAAGAATAAGGCTAAGGCCACTGAAGACGAACCTGCTTGTGGACGTCTCCAAGATCAGCCTCTGTACGCTTCGTCTGAGACGTCTCCCTGGAAGCCCCACCGGCGTCCTGCCAGCCGATGTATGGGCTCCTGAGGCCTATCTACATGGGGAGAGATACGATGGCGGGAATATCTTCATGCTCGATTCGAATCGACGCAGATAGTGGGCTGACCTCAAACTCCACAGCCACATCCTTCGCTAAGTACGGCCAGACATCTTTGCCCACGCCCTTCAAATGGTCGGCATGGTTCTTCACCACCTGCTCACAGACTCGCACGAGCTGGGGACTAGGCATCAAGATCAGCTCGGCAAAGAGATTGCCTTGCACCTCAAACCTGTATACCATTTCAGGATCCGCATTCAGCCTCCACGCCTTGTAAGTATCAATATCGCTGAACGGCAAGTGTTCATAGTACTCGCTGTGTAACACGTAGTGCCCGACCTCGTGCGCAATGCTGAATCTGTACTTTTCCGCATACGTATTGTACTGGATCTCATCGACGAAAATCGTCGAGCGATCAGCGGTCAAAAAGGCATTGAGTTTGATCTCTCTAAACAGCTCTGGAAAGGGGGCGATTCGCAGGCGGAGGCTGAGTTCCACGATTTCTTCAATAGGAATCGGGATCTCGCCGGATGGCCAATGGTCGTTTAGGAACTTGTTAGCAACGCTCTTGATTTCCTCATACTTCAGATAGGGAATCTCGAGATTCAAGGGACTTCCTTACGCAGTCGTTCAATCAGGCGATTCAACCTCGCCTCGTCCACATCTGCCTTGCCAATGGCCCTGAAGAAGACGGGAAGCAAACCGAGAACACGCTCGTCACCAACAAACTCATCAGGCAACCGGCCAGCACACAGACTGGCAAGCTCATGAAACTCCGTCCATTCGTCAGATCCTTCCTTCAACCCGAGAGCTAATGCAAGTCGATCAAGTGTCTTCTTGGTGTGGGGAGGTTCAACTACACCCCTCTCCAACCGGCTTATGTACGCTGCGTCAAAGCCGTTCTCTCGACAGAAATGACGCAAGGTCATTTCTGCTGCCAAGCGTTTGCCCCTACACAATTTACCGAAAGCGCCCGCGCCACTCATAGGAATCACCTCCAGAGCCTGTTCCTGTTGTATATTTTATACAACAGGAGTGTGCTCTGTCAAGCAGAAAGTTCTATCCTTGGAGAACTGCTCCGCTGACCTCTAAAGCTGACGAGCCAGTAACAGGTCCTTCCATGCGTTTTGGTGAAGAGCACCAGCATCTGGTGCGCTCGTGAACGGATGTGCATCTTACACAGGGAGAGCACCCGGTTACCGGAATCTCGCCATAACAAAAGCGGTTCCAATGAGGAGAGTTTGGTGGAGCTGACGGGAGGGAACCTCAGTTGCTACCTTACTTACTGCATCATCAGGCGGGTGACGGGGGCATCCCACACGGGGACTACCATCCAGCGGTCGTTTATGTGCCTGAGACAGCAGACAAGCGGGCTCGCCGGGTACTTGAAGGACAACTCTCTTAAGTACTGCCAGTGCTCCTGCGAGTGAACGCTCCGGCCGAGCATCGTGACCTGGGTCCCGATCAGCTGCCTTTCTATCTCACCCACCCGCTTGAGGATATCTTCCTGCTTCAGGCGGGCGATCAGCTCATCCGTACCGGCGAGCGCGGTCTCCCCACCGCCACCCTCCCCCAGAGCCTTCCGGGCCTGTCCGATATCGTCCCCGGATTCGATCAGCTGTTCCAGTCTCCGCTCGAGCCTTCTAAACTGCCACTGATCGACAAGAGCTCCGGCATCGGCGAACTCCTTGGCCAGCCCTGCGGCCGTTCTTACTGCGCGATCCAGTACAGCCCTGGCCTCATCGCCCTTGGGCGTGAGCCTCGCAGCGCTCCCGGCGAATTCACTCACCTGCCGGGTTATGTCCGCAACGGTTGCCTTGAGCTTTTTGAGATCTTCCTGCTCGATCTTCCCGAGCTCGGCATGCGCCTCTTGCAGGCGCTTGAAGAATTCCCCTGCGTCGGGATCACGCTCCCTTATCACGTGTGGAAGCAGATCTCGTCTCTCCTCCGGAGAGAGCTCCGCAATCGCGCCATACACTTTCTCACTCTCGATCAGGTACTTGAAGGCCTTGAGCACGGCATGCTCTTCCTTGAGGCGGGTCACGCAACTCCCGGTTGAGCTGGTGCAGCTCTCATGAAGGGCGGGGCCAGAATACTGGAACAGAGGAATCCCGTCCTTGTGATCCAGGTTGGCGGCTATGACCAGAGCCCTGGCGGCCTCTCTTCCTT
>JAUXGG010000390.1 GCA_030622265.1 Candidatus Eiseniibacteriota bacterium | reverse complement strand
GTTACTGGGAAGGTGTCCTCGATCCCCTTCGCGATGTCAACTGGAACGTGATCGGCATCTTCATCGGGACCTTCCTGGTGGCCGAGAGTTTCACCGTATCACTCGTCCCGCGAAAACTTGCGAATGCCATCGTCGGCAGGTCCGGCTCGGTGGGTGTGGCGATTGTGCTCGTGGCCGGGCTGGCCGGGTTACTCTCGGCTTTTGTGGAGAATGTCGCCACCGTTCTCATCCTTGCCCCCATAGCCGTCGAGATGGCCAACAGGCTCAAGGTCTCGCCGGTGCCCTTCCTTATCTCGATTGCCGTGTCGTCAAATCTCCAGGGTACGGCAACCCTGATCGGCGATCCTCCCAGCATGATCTTGGCCGCTCACATGAAGATCAACTTCAATGACTTCTTCTGGCTGGACGGCAAGCCCGGCATCTTCTTCGCCGTCGAGATTGGCGCGGTGGCAACCATGCTGGTGCTCTGGCTCATGTTCAGGAAGTACAAGCAGCCTGTGGCAAAGCCTGAACCCTGTGAGGTCAAGAGCTGGATCCCCACTTATCTTCTCTCGGGGATGATAGTGGCGCTGGCGCTCTCCCCGCTTCTCGATCCCGAATTCCGTATCCTGGCCGGGGCCATATGCGTGGCATTCGGCGTGATCGCCAGGCTGTGGGAGCGCAGGTTCTCAAGCGAGTCCAGGATCGGTTATGTGCGAAGCACGCTCAGGCAGATAGACTGGGACACCACCCTGTTTCTGATAGGCATTTTCATCTTCGTGGGCGTCCTCGCCAGGGCCGGACTGATCGAGATGATGGCCGAAGCCGCCCAGGGTCTGATCGGCTCAAATATCTTACTCGGCTTCACTCTCATCGTCTGGTTCTCGGTTCTGATCTCCGCCTTCGTGGATAATGTGCCCTATATAACCGCCATGCTGCCCGTGAGCACGATCCTGGCCGAGAGGATGTCGGTCTCGCTCTACCTGTTCCCGTTCGGGCTTCTGATCGGCAGCTGCCTCGGCGGGAACATCACGCCGATCGGCGCAGCAGCCAATATCGTGGCGGTGGGCTATCTTGCACGGTGCGGATACAAGACTTCCTTCACCGACTTTGTCCGCATCGGCCTTCCCTTCACGCTTGCGGCCACTGCGGCAGGCTCGGCCTTCCTCTGGCTGGTCTGGAGCTGATCCTTAAGCCCGGCCTGCCGGGCGTCCCGGGACAGGTAGCCTCGCACCCTTGATGACTGGGCCTATCGTTGGTATACTTCAATTGTCTATCGGACTGCCCCGGCCTGGGAAACAGCAGCAAACAAGGGCAATAGAAGGGACGGCGGCTCATTCAATTGCCACACGAGGAGGAAGCGAGTTGCGAATAGCTACCGTGCTCATAATCATAGTACTTCTAAGCGCCACCGCCGGATTCGGATACCGGATCGATACAGGGAAGTCCGCCGAAGCCTCCGGGAATCTACTGGGTGAGATTCTTAAGTCGGGAAGCGACAGCGTTTTCCCGAAGGACGAGATCAGGGATGCCGTGCCCGGCGACGTTCTGACCGTGCATCATCCAGTGACGCTGGAGCCTTCTTACGGTGTCGTGCCCGTCCGCAGTGCCGGGGGCAGACTGATCGGAATAGTGGGGGTCGACCGTGCGGGCGAGAGGTGGCTATGGTGCTCCTTCAGTTATCCTCACAGTGAGTTCCCGGTTGTCTCCGGAGAGTCGGCCGCGGAGAGAGTGCTTGCCCGGAGGCGGGTGCTCGGGCTTGATGGCGAACCCGGCGACGGAGAATCCGTCGGTCCGATTCTAATCCAGGGTTGTGACAAACACCTCTACTGGCATCTTGAGAACGCCCGCGGCGAGACCTGGCTAATCGACGCGCTGCTCGAAGACGCGGAGATCCTCGGGTCGTATGACGGAACGGACCGGCCTGCGCTGACGCCGCAGAGAGCCCTCTTCGAACCGGACGGCCGTGGCCAGGGCCGGCTTGAACAAGCGGCAGCCCCCGGTTTTGCCCTGCTGGGAGACACGCCGTCCGCCTACAATATGCCGGGTGTTCCCTATCATTTTCAGATCACAAGCTGGTACTGCGGCCCCGCGTCACTTCAGATGGTGATGGACTACTGGGGTGAAGAGGTGAACCAGCATGACATCGCGGATGTCGCCAACGATATTGTTGATTTCGGAACATATACCGACGACATGAGGCGGGCCGCCCATTTCAGCGGCATGAGCGCCTGTGTTCAGAATCCGTCGCTTCTTGGCTACACCGAGCGGCAGCTCGGGTATGCCTGCACCGAGGCCAGCTTCATGAGCAACCCGGGCCAGAAGCTCAAGAACACGGTCTACGAGCAGTATCCGGTCTTCATTCTCACCTGGTACGGCCCCACCCACACGTCCGGTCATTACCGGGTGGTCAAGGGTTGGGACGACAGCCTCGGCGTCTTCATCATGCACGACCCATGGTATTCCGGTTCGCTCTGCGGGCCGGACCTCATAATGTCGGACGCGCTGCTCATCGATGATCTATGGGTCTATAGCGGACATTGGGCGATGGTTGCCTGTCCCTGGGAGCTGACGCCCGAGTTGGCCGCGAGCCCGGCCGCCGGCGACACCTTCAGCGTCGATCTCCAGGTTTACTATCCCGGCCCCACCCTCCGCTTCAAGGGGCAGTACAATTGTACGGACTGCGAGGCCACAATCGCGCTGCCTGCCGGACTCAGCCTCGCGGGCGGGACTCTGGCTCAGCCGCTTCCCGACATGGCCTCCGG
>JAUXGG010000369.1 GCA_030622265.1 Candidatus Eiseniibacteriota bacterium | reverse complement strand
TGCGCCGTGGGCACGCCCATGAGCAAGGACGGAGAGGCTGACCTTTCATATGTCGAGATGGTGGCCAAGACCGTTGCCGAGCACCTCAACGATTACAAGGTAGTGGTGATGAAGAGCACGGTTCCGGCAGGAACCTGCAATCTGGTCGAGAGAATCATCAAGGAAACTTCGAAGTCGGGTAAGCCCTTCGACGTGGTTTCCAATCCCGAGTTCCTCAGGGAAGGCTCGGCGGTCGAGGACTTCATGCAGCCCGACAGGATAGTCTTGGGAGCCTCAAACGAGAGGGCGCTCAAGGTGATGAAGGAGATCTACAGGCCGCTGGTCTTACAGGATGTCCCGGTAGTCGAGACCGATGTCAGGACCTCCGAGATGATCAAGTATGCCTCGAACGCTTTTCTTGCGACCAAGATATCCTTCATAAACGAGATCGCCAATCTGTGTGAACGCGTTGGAGCGGATGTCTCGATGGTGGCGCGCGCGATGGGATTGGACCAGAGGATCGGGCCCAAGTTCCTCCGCGCCGGCGCGGGATACGGCGGATCGTGTTTCCCGAAGGACACGCAGGCCCTGGTCAAGACGGCCAAGAAGGCCGGCTATGACCTGAGAGTGGTCGAATCGGTGATCGCGGTGAACCGGGATCAGCGCTACCTGATGGTTGAAAAGATCGACAAGGCCATGGATGGGGTGAGGGATAAGACGGTGGCTTTGCTGGGCCTCAGTTTCAAGCCGGATACCGATGACCTGAGAGATGCGCCGGCCCTCGACATGGCCAGGGAGCTCATCAAGCGGGGCGCGCGCGTGAAGGTTTTTGATCCCGTCTCGATGGAGCTCGCAAAGGACATCCTTAAGGACGTGGAGTACAGCAAGGACGTTTTTGACGCGGTAAAGGATGTTGACGCCGCCATTTTCATCACCGAATGGAACGAATTCCGGGATCTTGACCTCGACCAGGTCAAGACCCTCATGAAGATCCCGGTTATCATCGATTGCCGGAACATATACGAACCTTCGAGGATGAGGGATCTCGGGTTCACGTACCACAGCGTAGGTCGCTAGTCCGGGGAGGTATGAGATGCCGACTATAGACGGTGTTATCATCAAGAAGCTCAAGGTCATCCCCGATGAGCGGGGTTTCCTTATGGAGATGCTACGCAGCGACGACGATTTCTTCCGGAAGTTCGGGCAGGTTTACCTTTCGGTTGCCTATCCGGGGGTGGTCAAGGGATGGCACTATCACAAGGAGCAGACCGACCACTTTACCGTGGTGAAGGGCATGCTCAAGGTGGTGCTCTATGACCAGCGGGAAGGCTCCCCCACCAAGGGAGAGATCAACGAGTTCTTCATGGGTGATAAGAATCACATTCTGATAGTGATCCCGCCGATGGTGGTCCACGGCGTCAAGGGCCTGGGGCAAGAGGCCGGGTATCTTGTAAACGTGCCCGACAGGCCGTATGACTATGAGAGTCCCGATGAGTACCGGATCGATCCTAATGGCGACGAGATACCCTATGACTGGGACAGGAAGGACGGATGATGAAGCCTCGGAATCTCCTGGTCACGGGCGGCGCCGGGTTCATCGGCAGCAATTTCACCCGGCACATCCTCGCCAGTAGCGAAGGCATCGATATCACCGTTCTTGATAAGCTGACTTATGCCGGCAGCCTCGACAATCTTAAAGTCCTGGAAGGCAATCCCCGGTACAGGTTTGTCCGCGGCGACATATGCGACGAGAAGGTGGTTAAAGAGTGCGCCAGGGGCTGTGACTGCATCATCAACTTCGCGGCCGAGACCCATGTCGACCGCTCGATCGGGGATCCGGCGAGCTTCATCATGACCGATGTTTACGGCACCTATGTACTGCTCGAGGCCGCGCGGGAGATGGGAATTCCCAGGTTCGTGCAGATCTCGACCGATGAGGTCTATGGCAACGCCGTGAGCGAACCCTCGAAGGAGGACTCGCCCCTGATGCCGCAGAGCCCCTACGCCGCGAGCAAGGCGGGGGCGGACCGCCTGGCCTATTCCTACTTCGTTACATATGGAACGCCCGTGGTGATAACCCGCTGCAGCAACAACTACGGTCCCAACCAGCATCCCGAGAAGATGATACCGCTGTTTCTCAGCAATGCGATTGACGATCAGCCGCTTCCGGTCTACGGGACCGGCGAAAACACCCGCGACTGGATCTACGTGCTGGATCATGTTAAAGCGCTCGAGAAGGTCATGAACACCGACGGCCTGGAGGGCGAGGTCTTCAATATCGGCAGCGGCATCGAGCTCAGCATCCTTCAGGTGGCCGCCGGTATTTTAGGTGCCCTCGGCAAGCCGGAGACCCTGATCCGGATGGTCACCGACCGGCCCGGCCACGTGCAGCGCCACGCTGTCGCCACCGAGAAGATCAGGTCGCAGCTGGGTTGGGCGCCCGAGGTCGACTTCACCGACGGTCTGGGCAAGACGGTCGACTGGTACACGGATAACCGCGATTGGTGGGAGAAGATAAAGAGCGGCGAGTTCAAAGACTATTACAGGAGAATGTACAAGGAGCTGCACGAGAAATGAGAGTGATCGAATGAGAGTAATCGTAACAGGCGCAGCAGGTTTTCTGGGGTCACACCTGTGTGACCATCTGATTAGCAAGGGGCATGCGGTGATCGGGCTGGACAACCTGATCACGGGCGCCACCAGGAACATCGAGCACCTTGCGGGGAACAAGGATTTCCAGTTCATCAAGCACGATGTCACCGAGTACATTTTCGTCTCGGGTTCGATCGATGCGATCCTTCATTTCGCCTCCCCGGCAAGCCCCGTGGACTATCTCGAGTATCCCATACAGACCTTGAAGGTGGGCGCGCTCGGCACGCATAAGGCCCTGGGCCTGGCCCGGGAGAAGAAAGCCAGGT
>JAUXGG010000020.1 GCA_030622265.1 Candidatus Eiseniibacteriota bacterium | reverse complement strand
TCGAAGCGTCCTCGATGCCTGACTCGAGCTGCTCCGGCAGGCTTCCCACCTTGGCGAGCATATCCTGGGAATCCAATGCGAGCTTGTTCTTGTTCAGCATCATCGCCTCTATAGGGGCATGTCCGGAGTGCCCTTGCCCATGCTCCGGGTGACCATCTTTTTAGTCTTCTCGGGATCGGTCCCCCTGACCGCCTCCTCGGCGATGGCCTTCGCGTCCTTGAAGTATACCGACCTGACCATTTCCTTGATCTCCGGCACAACATACGGGCTTGCACTGAGCTCATCGATACCCAGGCCGAGGAGCACGAATGCGCAGATGACATCGCTCGCCATCTCGCCGCAAAGCCCGACCCAGATGCCCGATTTCTTTCCGACATCGATGGTCCGCTTGATGAACCTCAACACGGCGGGGTGAAGCGGCTCATAAAGATAAGCCACTTTCTCATTTCCCCTGTCCGCGGCCAGCGCATACTGGATCAGATCATTGGAACCGATAGAGAAGAAATCCACGTGCTCGGCCAGTTCCTCGGCTATCATCACCGCCGCCGGCGTCTCGACCATTATGCCGATCTCGCAGGCGTCATCGAATGCCTGGCCCTCTCTGCCGAGCTCCTCCTTGGTTTCCTTCAAGATCTCATTCGCGCTGATCACCTCTTCCAGCCCGGATATCATCGGGTACATTATCTTCACATTTCCACTTGCGCTGGCCCGGAGGATGGCCCGGAGCTGGGTTTTCATTATGTCCTTCCTGGCAAGCCCGAAGCGTATCCCGCGCCAGCCCAGGTATGGGTTCATCTCCTTGGGGCTTTCGAACGGGGACAGGAACTTGTCCCCGCCCAGGTCCATCGTGCGGATGATCACAGGATGAGGCGCGACCCTGGTGGCAACCGCCTTGTAGATCCTGTGCTGCTCATCCTCGCCCGGGAGCCCTTCCCGGCCAATGTATATGAACTCGGTCCTGTAAAGACCGATGCCCTCGGCCCCGTGCTCGATTACCGAGTCAACTTCCTCATGAGACTCTATGTTTGCCGAAAGCATTATCGAACGGTCGTCTATGGTGACTGCCGGGAGATCCTTGAAGCGCAGGAGCCCTTTGGTAACCTTGGCGTAACGCTCCACCTCGAGCGTGTACCGGGCAAGGGTATCTTTCGAGGGCGCAATGACCACCCTGCCCCTGTTACCATCCACGATCACGAGATCACCGTCTTCCACCTGGGATACCACGTTCTTCAAGCCGACCGTCGCCGGGATCTCCAGGGAGCGCGCCATGATCGCGGTGTGCGAGGTTCTTCCACCCACGTCGGTGGCAAACGCCAGCACCCTCTCGCTCCGCATTCGCGCGGTGTCGGCCGGGGAGAGATCATTGGCAATAACGATCACGTCGCTGTCCAGATTGGACAGCTCCTCGGCCTCCCGTCTTGTTCCTGACAGATTGGACAGCACCCGCTTTCGAACGTCCCTTATGTCTCCCGCCCTGTCCTTTATGTAAACATCACCCTTCTCCCAAAGGGCCTTTTCGTGTTTGGAGAACACGGCATTGAACGCGAATTCCGCGTTGTAGCCCTCACGTATCCTCGTCACTACCTGGTCCAGTGAACGCTTGTCCTCCAGGATCATCACGTGCGCGTCGAAGATCCTGGCATAGGATTCACCCATGTCCTTTGCGACCATCTGACGGGTTTCCCTCAGTTGACCCTTGGAAAGGTCTATGGCGCGCATGAGCCTGCCGATCTCGTCATCCAGCTGGGTCGGCTCCAGCCGCCTTAAGGGAACCAGCATGTCACGGTTGCTCAAGACCATTGCATTGCCCATCGCGATTCCTGGCGAAGCCGCAATGCCGTTCACCACCTTCTCGATCTTTATAGTCATCTCCTCACTCACTCATCTTCATTGAACTTGGCTTCTATCAATCCAACGACCGCTCTCAGGGCGTCTTCCTCGTCCTTCCCATCCGCGCTCACGGCGACCTCCACGCCCTGGGCCCCCTCGAGGCCGAGCAGGGCCATTATGCTCTTGGCATCGACCACAATGTCGTCCCGGGACAACCTGATCTCCGACTCGAACTGGGAGGCAGTCTTCACCAGTTCGGCCGCGGCCCTGAGATGCATGCCCAGCAAGTTGGTGATCATTACACTACATTCTACCATATCAAGCTATAATGACTCACCCGGGCTTGAAAAGTCAACAGACCAGTGAAAACGCCTCACTGCTCTTTGGCGCCGGCGAACCCCGGAGTGCCACGCGTGGACCGGAGCTCGCCCGGCGGCCCCAGGACCCTGCGGGATCAGGCGGGTATCTTAGAGCCGGGAGCGTATGGGACCGCCGGCAGTGCGGGTCACTCAATGTCCCTGCTCTCAAACCCGGGGATTCTGTGTTTCTTGATGTGCTCGGTCCAGCGCTTGTCGAGACTGCCTGCGGCGTCGTAGCCGTAACTCCTCAGGATGTGGCCGAGGGCGACCACTTCCACGATCACGCTGACACTCTTGCCCGGCACCAAGGGCACGACGATTGACGGAATCCGGACGCCCATTATCTCGGTGTGACCGCGCTCCAACCCTGTTCTCTCATAGGATACGCCGTCCTCCCACTCCTTCAGGGCCACCTCGATCTCTATGCGCTTCTGCCTGCGGAGGGCCCGGATCCCATAGATGCTTCCTATATCCACCGGACCGATTCCGCGGACTTCCACGTAGCTCTGGAGCGGCTCGATGCTCCGCCCTATGAGCATGCCGGGGGGCTTGGCAATGGTACGAACATGATCATCGGCAACGAGCCGGTGTCCTCTTCCCACCAGCGCCAGCGCACACTCACTCTTGCCAATGCCGCTCTTTCCCGTGATCAGGATCCCCACCCCGTGAACATCAACCAGAGTGCCGCTCAAGGAAAATTCAGGGGCCAGCTCGGTAAGAAGGTAGGTGTTAAGGTGCTGCACGGTCTCGGTCGCGGACGCCGAAGCCGACAAAAGCGCTATCCCGATCTCGGAGCAGGCGGAGGAGAGGCACCCGGGCACATCGGCCCCACCGGCGACTATCAGGCAGGGCACCCGGGCCTCGCCGAGCACCCGCAGCCGCCCGGCCACCTCCCCGGTGGTAAGGCTCTCCAAGTAGAGGATGTCGGCCCGGTCCATCACCTGGACCTGCCCGTGCTCAAAGGCATCGGTGAATCCGGTAAGCGCAAGGCCGGGGCGCCCGATGTCCGACCGTGATACGCGCCGCTCGAGCGAAGCTTCATCGCTCACGAGGCGCAGGCCGAGCGCATCACCGCACTCGGAGAGAATCCGGGCAAGGTTAAAGAGCTTAGCCTCCACCGCTCAAGTTCCTTCGTATTCCTCGGTGAGGCCGCTGAACTCATCGACTTCCTCGGCCTCAGGGTCGGGGATTCCGGGCTTGCGGACGCGGCGGTCCTGTATCTTTTCCTTGACCTTCTTGACCTGCCGCTCCATCTTGTCAGCGGCGCTCTCGAAGGCCGCGTGAAGGTCCTGGTCATGGGCCTCGGCGAAAAGGTCGAAGCCGGTTCCGTGAACTGTTATTTCAAACTTGTATATGAACCTCTCAAGGTCTGCGAAGACATGGCACTCCAGCACCCCGTCGAAAAATTTCCTGAGTTTCAACAGCCTCGTTTCCATATGCTCCCTGGTTCCGTCGGAAAGATCGACTGATCGCTGGGTGATCTCTACGCGCATTTCCGCCTCCTTAGCTTGGCCTCACGAAAGGCTGCTTTTGACTGGTACGAACTCCGGACTCTCGGACCACAGACCGCCACGAGTCCGAGCTCACGTGCATAGCATTCAAGATCCTCAAACACTGCCGGCTCCAGGTATTCGACTACCGGCATGTGCGCCCTCGAAGGACGCATGTACTGACCCACCGTCACAACCTCGCATCCCGCCCGGGCAAGATCCTCGAGGGCCGACTTCACCTCGTCCACCGTTTCTCCTATTCCAAGGATCAGGCCGGACTTGACGATCACATCCGGATACCCCGATCTTACCCGCATCAGGATACTGAGCGAGCGTCCGTAATCTGCCCTGCCCCGGGCCGACGGGTACAGCCGCTCCACCGTTTCCAGGTTGTGGGCGAGGACATCGGGTCGAGCTCCTGCGACCGTCTCCACCGCCGCGGCGTTCCCGCCGAAATCGGGAACCAGCACCTCGACCGACGGGCCTTCCGAATCCACGCGGAAGAGCTCGATGCAGCGCCGGAACTGGGCCGCCCCACCGTCGGGGAGATCATCCCTCGTCACCGAGGTGATCACCACATGGTCGAGCTTAAGTCTCCGGCATGCCTCCAGGATTCTTTCCGGTTCACCGGGATCGACCGGCTGGGGCACTGCCCCCGTGACATTGCAGAACATGCAGCTGCGGGTACAATGCCGCCCAAGAATCAGGAAGGCAAGGCTCCCGCTCGCGAAGCACTCATGCTTATTGGGGCACCTTGCCTCAAAGCATATGGTGTTCAGATCAAGCGAGGAAACAACCGGAATGATCCGGCCGAGCGCCCCGGCGTCGGGCAGGCCCGTCTTGAGCCACTTCGGTATGTGCTGCGCCAATTCCCCTCCCTGCACCAAACCTGAATCCCTGCAAGAACCCTATATGGTAATACTCTGATCTATATAGTACTACCTTCAGTACTGCCTTCGCATCCTCGTGGTAAGAACACCAAGCTGACCCCTGTACTTCGCCACCGTTCTGCGCGCGACGTTGAAACCGCTCTCCTTGAGCATCCCGGCAATATGCTGATCGCTGAGGGGCTTCTTCTTGTCCTCCTTTTCGACCATCTCCATGATCTTCGCCCTTATCTTCTTCGAAGAAGCCACATCCCCGTCATCGGTTTTGAGACCCGTTGAGAAAAAGTACTTGAGCTCGAAGACGCCGCGGGGGGTCTGCACATACTTCCCCTTGGTCACACGACTCACGGTGGATTCGCTCATTTCGACCTGGTCGGCAATCTGCTGGAGCGTCAGGGGCCTGAGGTGCTCGATCCCCCTGCCAAAGAAGTCTCTCTGAACCTCGAGAATCGCCCGCATCACCTTCAGCATGGTCCGGCGCCGCTGGTCGATGGTCCCGATAAGCCAGCGGGCGGAGTTCAATCTCTCCTTGACATAATCGCGGACTTGCTTGTTCTCGGACTTCGCATTGGTGAGAATCTGGCGATATGCCCTGTTGATCCTCAAGCGAGGTACATTCCTGTCATTCATCTGCACCACATAATCGTCATCCACCTTATCGACGACCAGGTCCGGCACGATGTAGTGGGGTTCCTCGGCCGAGAACCGCGCGCCGGGCCGGGGGTCCAGCCTCCCGATCTCCTCGGCGGCGACCTGAATCTCCTTGACCGGCCTCTTGAGCTTGCGCGAGAGGTCAGGATATCTCCTCTGGAGGAGGTCATCGAAGTGGTCCCTCACGATTACCCAGGGCAGGCTGTCCTCGCGCCTGGCCTGACCGAGCTGAATCAGAAGACACTCCCTGAGGTCCCTGGCTCCCACGCCCGGAGGGTCCAGGGTCTTGATAATCACAAGTACCCTGGCCACGCGTTCCTCGTCGATCGACAGCATCTTCGCGATTTCCTCACTGGAGATATCCAGGAAACCATCGGGGTCCAGATTGCCGATGATGAACTCGCCGATCTTTATCTCCTCATCCTTGTCGATGACCATCCTGAGCTGGGAGATCAGGTAATCAGGCAGCGTCTCCTTCACAACCGGCACGCGTCCGGGAGCCTGATCGCGGTCCGGAAGCTCCTCGCGCTCGCCGGCGGCGCGCGCGCCCATCTCGAAGCCATCTCTCAGGTAGCTGTCCCAGTCGATTTCGTCTTCGCTTGTCTTCAGTTCCCCGTCATCACCGTCTGACTTCTCGGCCGGCAGGTCCTCCTCGGGAAGGTCCTCGTTCTCGTCGGGTTCCTCCAGCATGGGATTGATCATAAGTTCCTGCTTGAGTTTCAGCTGGAGTTCGAGCGCAGGCATCTGGAGAAGCTTTATCGCCTGCTGAAGCTTCGGTGTCATCACAAGCCTTTGCACCAGCTTCTGTCTCATGTCCTGTCGCATTTCCATCGGAGAACCCTCCGCGTCAGATTGAGTTAGTCGAGCGAGAACCTCTCACCGAGATACGCTTCCCTCGCCGTAGAGTCGTTCGCCAGTTCCTCGGGCGTACCGCGGACCAGGACCTTACCCTCTGCCATTATGTAAGAGTGATCGGTGATGGCAAGTGTCTCCCTGACATTGTGATCCGTTATCAGCAGGCCTAATCCCTTTTCTTTGAGGCGCGCCACTATACTTTGAATATCGGCAACCGCGATCGGATCTATACCTGAGAAAGGTTCATCAAGCAGCATAAAGCTGGGCCGGGTCACCAGGGCCCTGGCGATCTCCAGCCTCCGTCTTTCACCGCCTGAGAGCGTGAAGGCCATTGACTTGCGCACGCGGGCTATGCCCAGCTCCTCAAGCAGGCCCTCCAGCCGCTCCTTCATCTCATCCTTGGTGATATCCATGGTCTCCAGGATGGCAAGTATGTTGTTCTCGACCGACAGCTTCCTGAATACGGATGGCTCCTGCGACAGATACCCGAGCCCCATCCGGGCCCTGATGTGCATGGGCAGGTGGGTGGCATCGGTCCCGCTTATGAAGATCCTGCCGCTCTCGGGCCTGATAAGACCCATCATCATGTAAAAGGTCGTGGTTTTTCCCGCACCGTTCTGGCCCAGAAGACCCACGATCTCCCCACGCTTGACACCGATCGAAACACCGTCCACCACACGCCTGCCCCGGTAGCTCTTGGCCAGATCCTCAGCCTTAAGTATCTCTTCCACCTATCATACCTTCCTTGCTCTCATCCCTGGCCTTGATTGTAGCCTTCATATCCTTAAGAATCCTGAACGAACCCAGGTCAGGGTCACCCCTGAAACCCCATCCGGTCAGGATGTCCTCGTTTCTGTATACCGTTACCGATTCGTCGGACGCTATCTGGCGGGTCCCGCTCCGCCAGGTCAGGGTCTCGGTCTCGAGCTTCACTCCGTCAGAGCCGGTGACGACAACGCTGCCCCTGGCCTCCATGTCATCCGTGTTCCGGTTAAGCTTCGCGTAGTCGGCCTTCAAGACCGATCTCACCGACCCGTCCTTATCGTAGAACGTCACTTCGACTACCTCGGTCTCGAGAATGTTGCGCTTCACATAGACATAAGCCTTATCTGCCTCCATGTGCCAGTCCTTAAGCCCCATCGAGGTCTCCGTGAGGCCGAATTCAGAGATGACCTGGTCAGGAAGGGGCTTGGTCCTCTCGCCCGCCACCTGGTCCGGCTCATCACCGGCGCAGCCAAGCACCGCGGCTGCAAGGACAAGCACGGCCAGGGCCGTCCGCCTCAGGCGTAAATTTCCGAGCATACCGATTTCCACCTCTTGTGCATCCATATCCACTGGGTCGGCTTCTGCCTGATGAAACTCTCAACCGCCTTGGAGCACCGCTCAACATCAGCATCGAGTGAGTCTCTGTTCCCGGAAATACTGACAGGCTCATGCACCTGTATCTCATAGCCGCCCTCCTCGGTCATGAGCATCGCCATCGGCACCAGGCTCGCGCCGGTCGCCGCCGCCAGTTTAACATAACCCACAGCGGTCTTGGCGGGCCGGCCGAGAAAATCCACGGTCACGCTTTCCACCGACGTGTCGAGATCAATCAGGACTCCCAGCATCTCTCCACGCCTGAGAGCCCTGACCGCACCCATCAGCTCAGTAGAACGCTCAAGCACCTTGAGGCCGGCGCTCTTCCTGAGACCGATCAGCTCCCGGTTCACGCGCGCATTTCTCATCCGGGTCGCCAGCACATTCAGGGGATAGCCATTGAGAGAATAATAGGCGCCCATCAGCTCCCAGTTTCCCACATGGCCGGTGATCGCTACAACGCCTTTGCCCCGGGCGAGAGCTTCATCAAGATGGTGCCTGCCCTTGATCGTCACCATCTTCTTAAGACCCTCGCGCGTGTGCTTTCGCATCCTGGCAAAGTCATAACAGATCCTGCCCAGGTTAGAGAAAGCCGCCCGCGCGATCTTCCCCAGTTCCTCATCCGAGTGCGACTCTCCGTAGACCAGCCTGAGATTGGCAAGTGCCACGCCCCTGGAACCGGGAAGAACGGAATACGCAAAAGCACCCAGCCCCCCAAACCAGGCACCCCCGATATTGCGCGGGAGCACCCCTGCAAACCAGATCAGGACCTTCACGAAAAGGTAGGCTAAAAGTCTGCGAAGCTTCCTGAACATAGGCATCACCCTGAGGTTAGCCAAGTCTCCACCTCCACAATCTCATTTTAGGTCAAGAACTTAGGTGTGTCAAGCATAATCTGTGCCAGAATTACGCGATTCCGGTCCTGAGGCAGTCATGCATATGGATTATTCCGATGGGCAGGTCGTCCTCATCTACTATCATCAGACTGGTGATCAGGCGCCCGGGGTCTGCTTCCATCCTCTGGATGGCGCTTGCCACAAGCGCTTCCTGATCTATGGTGCGGGGCCGGGGAGTCATCACGCTCCCCACCTTGATTTCGCGGATGTCCGGCACCTCGGGATGATCCACGAGTATGCGCTTGATGTCCCCGTCCGTGATGATGCCGACGAGCCGGCCTCCGGAGTCAACAACACCCGTGACCCCAAGCCCCTTCTCCACGATCTCAACAAGAGCATCCCGCATCGTGGCGCTTTCCTCGACCAGCGGAACATCCTCTCCGGAGTGCATGATGTTCTTGACCTTGAGCAGCAGGCGCTTGCCAAGCGAACCCCCGGGGTGATGGAAGGCAAAGTCCTCGGGCCTGAGGCCCCTGACCACGAAGACGGCAACGGCAAGAGCGTCTCCCATGGCGAATGCGCACGATGTCGAGGCCGTGGGCGCAAGGCCAAGAGGGCAGGCCTCCTGGGTCACGCTTACATCCAGCACCACGTCGCTCTCACCGGCCAGCTCGGACTTGACACTACCCGTCAGCGAGATGATCTTGGTTCCAAGGCGCCTGAAGGTGGGCATCAGCGCGACCAGCTCCTCGCTGTTTCCGCTCTTGGAGATCGCGATCACCACATCGCGCGCGCTGATCATGCCGAGGTCGCCGTGGACGGCTTCGACCGGGTGCATGAAGAAGGCGCTCGTACCCGTGCTGTTCATTGTCGCGGCCAGTTTGGTTCCGGCGAGCCCGCTCTTTCCCACACCGGTCACGATCACTTTCCCGCCGCGTTCGATGCAGGAGACGATCGTCTCCACGGCTTCGATGAACTCCTCACCGAGACGGTCCTCAAGCCGGGCTATCTCCTGGGCTTCAATCTTTATGACACTCCGGGCGGTCTTGAGTATATCCACGCGCTGCCGGGCAGCCCTTTCGTTTTCGCGGTCTTTCTTCAACTCGGTCTCCACCATCTACCTGTATCCGGACTATCCCTCGAAGAGGCTGTAGAACGGCCCTTCGTGACCGTTGAGTCGGATGACATGCTCACACGCTTCCCTTACCGCCCCGTCGCCACCACGCCGCGAAGTCACATACTTCGCCACTTCCTTGACCTCTGCGGCGGCGTTGGCGACCGCGATGGGCAGTCCCACCCGGGTGAGAACGGACATGTCCGAAAGGTCATCCCCGATGAAAGCGATTTCGTCTAAATCGGCGCCCAGCCGGGACGCTATGTCCTCAAGGCATTTCTCTTTGTGCTCGGCGCCCTGGTGAACCTCGGATATACTGAGCTCGCGAGCGCGCCGGGCTACCGCCTCGCTCGTGCGGGCCGTTATTATGAAGGGCACTATCCCGGACCTCAGCATAAGGGTGATCCCCATACCGTCATGGACATTGAACTTCTTGAGCTCAATGCCGGAGCTCCCGTGATAGATTCCCTCATCGGTCAGAACCCCGTCAACGTCCATGCCGAAGAGCTTTATCCTGGCCTCTTTCATGACTGCTTCCCGCCCTCGAAGCCCCTTATGAGTGAATCGATCCGGCTGACCTCCTCCAGCAGGGCCCTCGCCTCGGCAAGCGGAAGCATGCTGGCGGCATCACACTTGGCCCGGGAGGGTTCGGGATGAACCTCAAGAAAAATCCCGTCCACCCCGCACGCGGTCGCCGCCCGCGCGAGGCACGGCACAAACTCGGGCTCTCCGCCCCTGGGGTCGCTTGAGGGATAACCATATATCCTTATGGCATGGGTGACATCGAAGAAGATCGGGCAACCAAGCGAGCGCATGATCGGAAGAGACCTCATGTCAACAACCAGCCTGCGGTAACCGAAGCAACTTCCTCTCTCGGTCAGCATAATGTTGTCGTTCCCGGTGCCCCTTATCTTGGAGACGGCTCCCTTCATGTCCTCCGGCGCGATGAATTGCCCCTTCTTGACATTCACGGGCTTGCCTGTCCGGCCCGCGGCCAGGACCAGCCCGGTCTGCTGGCTGAGGTAAGCAGGAATCTGGATTACATCGAGAACTTCCCCTGCCTTCTCGACCTGATCGGGATAATGCAAGTCCGAGAGCACGGGAACGTCGAACCTGTCCCTGACCTGGGCCAGGATGTCGAGTCCCTCGTCGAGTCCCGGACCGTAGTAGGATGTCGCGCTCGAGCGGTTGTCCTTGGCGAAGGATGACTTGAAGATATAGTTGAGTCCCAACTCACCGGTAAACGATTTCATCTGCCGGGCGGTCTCCATGCATGTGTCGACATCCTCGATGACACAGGGGCCGCCGATGATGGTGAGCCTCTCTCCGCCCACCTCGAAGTCGCCTACCTTTACCGTCCGGATCATCTGGCGCTGTCCTCCTTCACCATCAAGCGTGCCCGCGCACGGTACTCCTTCGCAGCCCGCACAAACTCCTTGAAGAGCGGGTGGGGCCTTACCGGGCGACTCTTGAGCTCAGGATGAAACTGGCATCCCACGAACCACGGGTGGTCGTCAATCTCCACCATCTCCACGAGGCTCCCGTCGGGGGAAGTGCCGGCGATCACCATGCCCCGGTCTTCCATCACACTCCTGAACAGGTTGTTGTACTCATACCGGTGGCGGTGCCGTTCGCTGATCTGGGTCGATCCGTATGCGGCATGGGTGAAGGTTCCTTCCTTGACCTGGCAATCATAGGCGCCAAGCCTCATGCTTCCCCCCATCTGCGAGACTTCTTTCTGCTCCGTCATAAGGTCGATCACAGGATAAGCGGTCCCGGCATCGAATTCCGAGCTGTTGGCACCGTCCAGGCCGCACACATTCCGCGCGAACTCTATGACCGCACACTGCATGCCCAGGCATATTCCGAAGAAGGGTATCCTGTTTTCCCTGGCATAGCGCACCGCCTCGAACTTGCCCTCGGTGCCCCTCTCCCCGAACCCACCGGGGATCAGGATAGCGTCGAACCCGCCCAGGAGGCTGGCCGCGGTCTCCTCCGTCACCTTGGAGGAATCCGTCCAGGTGGTCTTGACACCGACGTCGTTCGCGATGCCGGCATGAATGAAAGCTTCGTTGATGCTCTTGTACGCGTCCTGGAGATCAACATACTTGCCCACGATGCTTATGCTGACCTCGCCACGCGGGTTCTTGATCCGCTCGACCAGCCCGACCCAGTCGGTGAGGTCGGGATCCGGCC
>JAUXGG010000094.1 GCA_030622265.1 Candidatus Eiseniibacteriota bacterium | reverse complement strand
GTTCCTGATCCGGCGTGGAGTGGTGAAGACAATCGGATTGGAAACACTGCGCCGTATCTTCTCAGAGTACGGAGTCTCATTCCAGCGGATCAAGACGTGGAAGGAGTCGAAACGGGGTTACCTTGTCTCTTCCTAACCCAACAACCCGCTAAAAGCGCATAGACTCATGGCGTGTATCGTGATATAATTAATGTGTTTGAATACTTCGAAGAGCAATAGAAATGGAGGCGAACCCTAGCGTTGACCCTTGAGAAGGACTTTGCTGGAAACGCCATGGGGTACAGAGAACTCTTGTTTCTCAAAAGGGGAGAAAGAAAACGAGAAAGCACATTCTATCCATCTTGATCAGTTGCATTACTCCAATGAGTCTTTTCGCAACAGATATCCCACAAGAAAAAGTAAACAAAGTCATTCTTGAACAATGGCAGAATGGGGCTGACTTTACGATAAATGGAACGATTCCCCAACCGGCTATCCCTTTTGAAATGAATAGTGCGCGGCTTGATAAAGATCAGGTTTCATTGGCAATAGGGGATTTAACCTTTTCAGACAATCCAAATATCCTCTATATCGGTCCCGGACCCGACACTACATTTATCACAATCGACTATCTTCAGGATGACCATATTGTCATATTCGGACAAGGAGTTCTCGTAGTAGATAATGCAATGCTCACTCTTGGCGGTCATTTATTCCTGCAGGATGAGGGAACGGCGATTTTCAGAAACAATGCCCATCTGCATTTTGACCAGTACTATGTCGGACAGTATTATGTATGGATGCTTGATGATTCCAAGTTTGAAGCTACAGATGCCACTGTAGATGCAAACGGAGTCATGCACTATGCTCAATTGCACAATAATTGCACTTACTTCGCTTCCAATACGTATTTCCCTGACTGGACATTCCGAAAGGTTTTTGACACATCCAGCCTCGTTCTTGAAGATATCGATCATGTAGGAGATATTATGGTGGGTGATTCTTGCTTCGTCCACTTAGCTCGCTGCGACACATTGATGCCCTGGTTTGGAATGCCGGATGGGTCGGTTGTGAGCATCCAATTCCCGGATCCGGAATTCGTGGATCATTTTGAACTTTCCGATGATACACCCGGTGTGGATGGTATTCATTATACATTCATTGCGGATTCCTGTTCCCGCTGCTGGTGGTCCCTGGAAACACTTACAGGATGTGATGTCACCGTCAGTAATTCCATAATTAGAGGTTCGTGCGTTAGAATGTTCGGTTCAAGTACTTTGAATATCAGCGGAATAGAGGATTATACAATGCATTCCAATTTCGTCGTTCCTCTCGACGACAGAAACTTGGAATATCACAACACCTATGTTTACTGGTGGAACTGGTATCCTTTCGATGATGTAGTTTTCAATATAGACTCATGTTCCTTTGGTGAAATGATCGGCAGAGGACATTCAGAAATTCACGCAACGAACTGCTTTCACGATGGCGCCACGATAATGCTCGGATCCGGTGGAGACGCATTTGTTTCCTTTGTTGATGGGATCAGCCACAGTTATGTGGGCACTTTTACCAATAGCACATTTCTCTTTGTTAATAGCAGCATAACTCCAATGTGGCCTTACCAGTCAACTAATATCGCTCATGATACTTCCCATCTACTGGCAGTGAATTCTTCCTTTGAATATGAACCGGAAGCGGTGGATAGCGCCCTGGTGATGTTTGCTTTAGTAGATAGCTTGCCAGATTATGCGATTGGAGAAACAATAGGAATATCAGGCTCTGCCTGGATCGAGTCAGGTGAACAAAATCCCATCACTTTTGATTGTTACAAACTCCATTATGCTCTGGCGGGAAGCCCCAACTGGACATTAATTGAGGAATCGATCTATCAAGTTTCTCATGATGTTCTCGCAGAATGGAATACATCCGGTCTAAATGAAGGAGGCTATGATCTGAGGCTGACAATTCTTGATAGTGCTGGAGATAGCCTGATTGCATTCAGGCCGGGAACATTGCTGCCATGCGCTGGAGTTGGTGAGAAGCCCTTTTCCTGTAAAACAGAACTTGTTGGTAATTATCCCAATCCATTTAGCTCTTCAACAACCATTTCATTTAATCTCACCACAGAACACACGGAGAATACGGAGCTAATAATCTTTAATACTAGAGGTCAGCGAGTTCGGACGCTTAATTGGCATCCTGAGCTTGTCGAAGGGTCTGTTATCTGGGATGGAACTAATGAAAACAATCAACCCGTCTCTTCAGGAATCTATTTCTATGAATTGAACTTGGACGGCAAGACTAAAGCTGTTAAAAGATGTGTGTTATTGAAATGAGAAAAGCAGATGCTGGGAGCCTGTCGGATTGACCTACTCCCATTTTAGCTCGGCAAAAGATAAAAGGGACACATTCGACCGGTATTAGCCGGCGCTTCATCGCCCGCCCAACCATCCGAAGGTATCACCTGGTGGTCGGTGAGAGAACTTCTTAGACCGGCGATTACACGACTTCTAACACCGACACTGACCCCAGGGGCCCGTACGTTTTTCCTTCACAGATTTGCCCTATCTTAGTATAGTGTCCACGGACAGATGAAGGAGGTCTTTAGCCAAGTGCATAGCGGGTTTGTTTGGATGGTCGACAACCCCGGAGCCTGGCAGCAGGATGGCCAGGCTATCGGAGGTGAGCTGTATGACGCCTTGCTGCACTTCGAGGACCTCTCACGAAAGGTATCTCTACGTCGCGTTCTTGACTGCGATCCTGATTCATGCTGCGGCTTTTGCCCTCTGGCCGGAATATGTTCCGAAGCCCTACCGGCTGAGGGAAGTAATAATACCCAAGTTGGTGGATCTGAAACGCGACATTGAGGTTCCGCCCCTACCACCTCCTGTCAAACCGCCGGTAATACCTCTCGAGATCGAGCCAAGCGACGACCCCGGGGCGGACGAGACGATCGATCCCACAGTCTTCGGCCCCGATGATCCCTTGCCCGATCTTCCGGAAGAATCCGGGATACTCAACAGGTGGTTCTGGCACTTCGAAAGGGAGCCTCAGCTGATTCGGGGAGCCCTTCCCGAATACCCCGAACTGGCACGAAAGGCCGAGGTTGGGGGAATCGTGGTGGTCTATGTGGTAGTGGATGAGACCGGCCGCGTCGCCAATGCCTGGATAGCCAGCTCACAAGCCGAAATCTTCAACGATACGGCCATAGAGGCAGCCTACAGATATGTATTCGACCCTGCGCTCCAGAACGACATCCCGGTCAGGGCCACGATCAGCCTCAGCTTCAGGTTCTCGCTCACCGAATAGGTGTCTCACCGAAGTCGATGTCCGACTACTCATCAGCCCGGTCAAAGGCGATGGCGCCTACCTCCCACATCGCATGAACAAAGTCGAGAGGTTCCAGGGCCAGCGCAATGGCCGCGGTGATATCATCCCGGCAAAGTTTCTTATCTTCCGGCATTAGACCTCCCGCTATTGAACCTCCTGCTTCAGATCTTGGACTCCACGCTCTTTATCTTATCCTCCATGCCCTGGTCGCGGTCGGTGCGCGTGCCCACCTTGATCACGGTGGAAACCCGGGGAGCTCCCATCTTGTGAACGATCTCGTGGCACCGCTTTATGGCGGCGAAGACCTCGTCCCAGTCGCCCTCGAGGTTGGTTCCGTATGCGTGCAGCCTGGTCTTAAGTCCCGCTTCCTTAAGCGTATGCTCACAGGCGGCCACATACTTCGACAAGGACACTCCCACCCCGATCGGGACTATGCTGATATCTGCTATGACTCTCATCACGCTCCTCCCCTCTCTTTGCATTAACCCAATCATTCCAGACCCCTCGCGGAAAATCAATAGCGCGTAGCCCCCACAACCCCTGCGTGCCACAGCCCGTACGCGCCACCAATACTCTTGCGTGCCTGCCGGAGCGTGTGTAGAATTAGGGCTCAGGCTAAACGCAGAAAAGATGAGTACACGAGGTTGTGACAGAGGAGGAGGAGATTCATCTTGGCAAAGGAAATGAAAAACATTCTGGTTACAGGTTCCGTGGGCCAGATCGGATCAGAGCTGGCGATGGAACTCCGGCGCCGCTACGGAGCCGAAAACGTCGTCGCCACGGGGAGAAAGACCGAGCCCTCGGAAGAGCTGCGCAGCTCGGGACCCTTCTACTTCATTGATGTCACCAATATCGATACCATTGAAGAGGTGGTAAAGAAGCACAATATCGATACCATCTACCACATGGCCGCGGTCTTGTCGGCCACCGGAGAAAAGAACCCCCAGCTCTGCTGGAATGTCAATATGAACGGCACCATAAACGTCCTGGAGTTGGGGCTTAAGTACGAGATGGCACGCGTCATTATACCCAGCTCGATCGCGGTCTGGGGACCGGGCGTGCCGCTCGAGAACACCCCGCAGGAGACGGTCTTGAAGCCCGCCTCCATGTACGGCGTTACCAAGGTCTGCGGCGAGCTGCTCTGCGACTACTATGTGCTCAAGTTCGGACTGGACATCCGCGGCCTTCGCTATCCCGGCATCATCTCCCACGAGACCCTGCCCGGAGGCGGCACCACCGACTATGCGGTCGAGATCTATTACGAAGCCGTCGACAAGGGCAGATACACCTGTTTCCTCAAGGAAGACACCAAGCTCCCCATGATGTACATGCCCGACTGCATCGAGGGCACCATCCAGCTCGCCGAGGCGGACTTCTCGAAGCTCAAGCATCATTCGGACTTCAACCATGCGGCCACGAGCTTCACTCCCGCCGAGGTCGCGGTCGAGATCAAGAAGCATATTCCCGAGTTTGAGATATCGTACGAGATCGACGAGCGCCAGAAGATTGCGGACTCCTGGCCCAACTCGATAGACGACTCGGCGGCCCGCGAGGAGTGGGGCTGGAAACCCAAGTGGGACCTGGCCTCGATGACTGAGGACATGCTCAAGCACCTCAGGGCGCGCAAGGAAGCCGGGGCCCTGTACAAGTAGGAGCGCTCGGACAACTAAGTCTTATTTCGATGGGGCCGGCCGCGCGCCGGCCCTCTCCAGCTGCCGGGATCATCTGACCGCGGTGCGTACTAAGAATCACTCCCCGATGATCTTCACCAGCACCCGCTTCTTCCGCTTGCCGTCGAACTCGCCATAGAAGATCTGTTCCCAGGGGCCGAAATCCAGCTTGCCACCGGTCACGGCCACAACCACTTCTCGTCCCATGATGGTACGTTTAAGATGGGCGTCGGCATTATCCTCAAAGGTGTTGTGCGCATACTGCGAATGAGGCTTCTCGGGCGCCAGCGTCTCGAGCCATTTCTCATAGTCCGAATGCAGGCCGCTCTCATCGTCGTTTATGAACACCGAAGCAGTTATATGCATGGCATTACATAAGATAAGTCCTTCCTTGATACCGCTTCGCTTGAGACAGGCCTCGACCTCGGGGGTGATATTGATGAGCTGTCTCCGGCGCTTGACGTGAAACCACAGCTCTTCGCGATGGGTCTTCATGGCATTCCTCCTTAGATGTCGGTGGTCTTACCCGTCAATTGGTAGCACGCCGCGCGGGGTGTTTCAAGTCCACAGGCGGAAATCCCCGGCAGCGGCCGGGTCTCCTGCAGGGATAAGTCTCTGACGTGGCGACCTTAAGACAGGGTGACATTTCTATGTTGCAGAATACATGACATTTCTATGCTGTAACTACAAGGCAGGATAAGCATTGAAAATGCGTAAGATCTGTGGTACACTTATTGAAGGGTGGTAAGGCACCTATATACACATGGGTCCGGGCAAACGTATAGGCTATCAAGAATGCTGGCTATACGGAGCCCGGTTTGGTGTTTATTGGCTTCCAGCCCGGCGGCCCGGGGCACAAAGGCCGCTGGAGTGGACTTGCACTGAAGGAGCCGGCATGACAGCGTGGAGATCCAGAGTGAGAAACCCGGGTGCCTGGGTAACCATATTCCTGGTACTAATGCTGTGGGCGCCCCATCATGTTCTCGCGGACCCTCAGGCCTTCAGTGAGGATTTCAACTCCAGGGAATACTGTGACACCGCCTATACCACCGCATCCTGGGATACCGTGAACGCCAGGCTGGAGCTCCCGCCATTTGAGATCCTCACCTCAGGCAGCGTTTCCACGCCGGATACCGCCAATGATATCGCCCTTGATGGGGACTACGCTTATGTTGCTGCGCACTCCTCTGGCCTACAGGTTGTGGATGTCGCCGACCCCGCCAACCCCACACCCGGCGGCAGCTACGATACCCCGGGACGAGCCTACGGTGTGGCCATAAGCGGAAACCACGCCCTGGTTGCCGACAATACCTCGGGGCTTCAGATCGTAGACATAATGAACCCCGCAATCCCCGTGTCGGCGGGAAGCTACAACACGCCGGGCAAGGCCCTGGATGTCGCGGCAGACGGAGACTATGCCTTTGTCGCGGATGGAACGGCCGGCCTCCAGGTCATAGACATCTCCGATCCTGCATCTCCAGCTTATGCCGGAGATTACGACACGCCGGATGAGGCCCGGGGGATAGTCTTGCACGGAGATTATGCCTTCGTGGCGGACGGCGCCACGGGCCTCCTTGTTATCGACATTGCCGATCCAAGTAGCCCCGGGCCGGCAGGAAGTTACGACACCCCCGGCGAGGCCTGCGACCTGGCAATAAGCGGC
>JAUXGG010000109.1 GCA_030622265.1 Candidatus Eiseniibacteriota bacterium | reverse complement strand
TAACCGTGCCCGGCTCATTGGGCATTATGAAGCGAATCACCGAGTGCTCGAAGTCCTCATTGATGTCATTGGTGATGTCGGCGGTGACCGAATAGTATGTCCCATTGTTTCCGGGGGAATAGTCGACGTGGAGATTATTGCCATCCGCCCCGGCATCGACCGTCGATGTAGGCTGGAGCGTTCCTCCCGACACGCGGATCATGCGATAAGAGCGCGCGCCGTCACAGACATTGTCGGTCCTTATTTTGTAAGGATGTGTCCAGTCGTCCCCATTGGTGTGCGTGTGACCATAGAGCGCCATGTCGGCGCCCAGGCTGTTGAGATTGATCTGGCTGGAGAAATCATAATGGTAGAAGAGCACCTGGGCTGAGCTTCCCGATGCGGCGGCGATATCATCGTCCAGCCACTGCATCTGGCCGGAGGTGAAGCTGTCGCTTCCGTAGATACCCGACCGCCAGTTGTCATAGTTTATGTAGGCCTCGAGCCCGATATAATGCACCGGGCCATAGTCGAAGCTATAGTCCTGCGTGTACCAGGGGGCGCCGGCCGGAGGATTATCGCACCGCTTCCAGCCGAAGAACCTCCACCAGTTCCGGCGGGCATTGCCGTCGGGCGGCGGGCAATTGTCCCAACCCCCGATGTCGTGATTGCCCGAGGTGAGGTAGACCGGCACATCGAATTCCCTCAGCAGGGCCTGGGTCCGGCTGAAGTACTTCTTATCGAGAAACTCCTCCAGCTCGCCTTCGTTTATGTAGTCGCCGGTCAATACCACGAACTCGGGATTGATGATGTTGATATCGTGTATTACCGCCCTGAGGTCTTCCACCTCGGAGGAATCCGTATCCGAGCCGGCCTGGGTATAATAGAGGTGGGTCGGCAGGTGGGTATCAGCTATGTGGATGAAGTAGTAATCGTTCTTAAACGCGGAGATGACCCGGACGGCATCCCAGGTGGTATCATCTATTCCCCCGTCCGCGGTCACTCTCAGGTCATAGAGCTCATGAACCGGGACCACCGGAACCTGCACATCGATTTCCCACCACTCGGTGGATGCGTCATATGTGGAGGATAGCACGGTCATGGGCACCGTGACCGACCCATAAACGAGCTCGGCCGCCCAGCCGGATGTGCCGGGACTCGCCTCACAGTCGATCGTCAGGGTATTCCCCTCCGTCACGATCGTGGGTATATTGACCAGGGGCCTCTGGATCACGGTGAGCGTGTCCCCGGTGGGTATGGCGCCGGCTGCGCCGGCCATTAGAAGCAGCATCAAGCCTGCCGACAGCACTCCGGCTCCAGTAAAAAAGACCGCACGCGGTCGTTTCTGCATCATTGTTTCTCCTGTTCTGCGAACCTTACATTTGCATTTATCATAGTAATTCTACCATAGATTAGACGCCAAATCAATGCGCATGGCCGCTGGAGTGGTGTGTCAGATTGTGTGCATTCTGTGGCAGGATTCACCTGATGGTCGACTCCACCGGCCGGGCCGCCGGCCGGAACGGCGCATCTTATTTAATAGCAGACAGTTATGAGGTAGTATGGCGTGCTCGATTATCCATTCAATGGCACAGGCCTTGCTATCTTATTATAGCCGGGGAGGAACATTCTGCTTACCCTGACCGGGTGAAAGAGGTTATAACACTACGGTTAGGATAAGATCGGATTTACTGAATTCAAAGGAGGAGCTTCATGCCAGGATTGAAAACCTTGCTGGTCGCTGTTCTGGCCGGTACCGCACTCATGGCCGGCCTGTGCGCGGCCCAGGAACTCACCGACCCGTATGAAATCCTGGGAAAGCACTTCGAGGCCTCCGGGGGCCTTGAGCTCCTCAAGGCCGAGCAGACCCAGTACTTCGAGGGCAACCTCTCGCTGGGCGGGATGGAGGGTCCCATAAAGGCCTGGACCTCAAAGCCGGACCGCAGCCGGGCCGAGGTCGTGATCGGTCCCATCAGCATAACCCAGGGAGACAATGGGGACCTTTCCTGGATCCTGGACACCAACGGGAAGGTGCAGGTGATCACCAAGGAAGACGAGGCCACGCAGAAGCGCAAAGAGGTCACGCAGAGGATGGCAGACTATGAACATGCGGATCCTCGGTCGGACGTCTTCACCGCGGCCTTCGAGGGCACGGAGACGGTCGAGGAGACCGACTGTTACGTGGTCAAGGTGACCAACAGCATCAACACGGATCACTTCACTTACTACATAGGCAAGGACGACTTCCTGCTTAAGAAACGAATCGCGATACAGGCTGAGAAGAGCGGCGATAGCTACTACGGTGATTACCGTGAGGTGGGTGGACTGCTCGTGCCCTTCTTCGTCAGGGAGATACCCCACCAGACGGGACAGGCCCAGGATATCACGATCGTCCATTACGAGTCCAACCTGGAGGTGGATCCGGCGATCTTCGATCCGCCCGAGCAAGGCGGCAAGGACTACGAGTTCACCGCAGGCGACTCCGCGGAGGACATCCCGTTTGAGTTTATAGGTTATCATCTCTTCATCCCGGTTAGCATAAACGGAAAGGAAGATCTCTGGGTACTCGACACGGGCGCGAGCATGAGTGTTATCACCACCGGTTTCGCCGAAGAGCTTGGCCTCGAGCTCGAGGGAAACCTCAAGGGCCGGGGCGCCGCCGGCACCGTTGATGCCAGTTTCACCCAGCTTCCCCCCTACGAGTTGAACGGAATAAGCTTTGAGGGGCAGACCGTGGCCGTGATCGACATGAGCGAGCTCCTGCGAAGGCTGGGAATCCCCGTAGCCGGCATCCTGGGATATGACTTCCTGTCCCGCTTCGTTACAAAGGTCGACTACGCCAATGAGCTCGTTTCCTTCTACGATCCCGATACCTTCAATTACAAAGGGGACGGCCATGAGCTGGATGTGCATATGAAGGAGGGTGTCTTCGAGACCTCAGCCACCCTGGACGGTGAGCACTCGGGGACCTGGCTCTTCGACCTGGGCGCCGGGCTAACCCATCTCGAAGCAGCCTATGCCCTTCGGGAGGGCTATGCCGGGGAACCCGGTATTCTGGCCAAGGGCCATGGGGCCGGCAATGAGAGTTTTCTGAAGGTCATCAAGAGCGACAGGCTTGAGTTCGCCGGGTTCACCATCGCCGAGCCGCCCATCAGTTTCGCTTATGGCGGAACCGACACGGTGCTCACCGCCGACAGGATTGGAATCCTGGGCAATACGCTGTTCCGCAACTTTGTGCTCTACGTCGACTATGCTAATGAGCGGGTGATTGTGGAAAAAGGTATGCGCTTCAACGAGCCCTGGCCTGAGGACCATTCCGGCCTCAGCGTCGGCTGGACGACCGATTGGGACGCCATGGAAATCCTCTATGTATCTCCCGATACGCCCGCAGACCAGGCCGGCTTCGAAGAAGGAGACCTTGTCCTTTCAGTCGACGGCGAAAGTGTCGAGAATCTTGACGGGGTAGTCGGTATGAGGGAATTACTCAAGCAGGACCCCGGCACGGTGCTGGAGATCGCGATCCGGCGACGCGGCAGGGAGATGAAGATCTCGCTGACCCTGGCCGATCTTTTCGAGTAGTCTATCTGTATTCAGGATTGGGGTGGTCGAATCGGCACCCGGCGTCCGCCTGAGGCGGGATCACAATGGTTTGATCATATGAATGTCATCGGGCTCAAGGGCGAAGAGCACCCCGTTGACATCCTCCGTGGGGCAGCTTGGAGACAATCAAGTCCACCTCCTGATCAAGGGGTCAGTGTGTCGATTTGATCCCTTCCCTGTCACGGATCTCCCGCTTCACGCGTTCATACACATGGTAGATCAGGGGACACACCGAGCAGTTTGAAAAAAGGTAGCCGATGCGGGAAACAAAACCTGGCCTCTCCAGGCCCGGGTAGGAACGGCAGGCCTCAGGCCTCTCCGGATACACACTGCACTCGTTGCCGGCAAGGAAAGGACACGGGGAAAACTTGATGGAATGCTCCTCGCCGTTCCGGCATACAGCAAGATATTTCCTGATCAGATCTTCTCTCGGCATTTTCTTCAGGAGGGCAAGACGATCGATGTCTCCGGAAGTAAGCGGGGGGCAAAACACCTTGCAACAGTTCCCGCACTCCCGGCATTCGATCTGCGCCGACACCTCCTCGTAGTGCTTCTGGACAATGGTGTCAATTTCCTCGGACGTCAGGTCACTTGCTTCCAGCAAAGACCTGTATTGCCTGTCTTCCTTATCATTCGCCCTGGTCATCTCTTCGATCTTGCGGATATCGGTCTCGAGTTTCATGTTCCACCCTGGAAGTTTGATAACGGCAAACCCTACGGTACGGCCCTCACGGATTAGCGCAGCAACCTGGTCATTTCGGCAATGCCAGGAAGATGCCCTCAAGGGATAGTATCACTTCTCTTGCCCGGCGTATACAACAATCGGGCAGCGCCGCCGGCTACCCGGACAACTGTCCCCGGGGGTAGCACCATGGGATGACAGGGCACTAGTGAAGCAGGATGAACTTGGTGGTTACCTTATGTGTTCCGACCGTCATCTCCAAGAAATAGACGCCGCCTGACAAGGACCGCCCATCGAGGTCTCTGGTATCCCAGTCGAACACTTCATCACCGGGACCACTGTACGCCTCGGCAACCCTGCGTCCCGCGATATCGTAGAAAACCAATCGCTTGGAAACACCCGTCGCCTGCTCTCCAAAGATCACCCTCAGTCTGTCCCTCGCAGGGTTAGGAAACACCCTCAAAGCGCGGGATAGCGAAGAGATAGACCCTACAGATGAGAAAGGCGGCGATATGTCATCGGTCGAGCGGGGAACAAGCCTGTAGCCTGAGTGATATGGAGAGGTCAGATCGTACTGTGTCACAATGCCGACTATCTCTATTGTGCCGGTGGGCTCCTCCGAACCATCTATGTTCGTATCGGGATCAATCAGGAGTGTGCACTCCCCGCTGCCATCATCTATGGTCAGGATACCCTCCCATCCCTCATCGGGCCACGTTCCCCCGGTGATGCTGCAGGCTTCAACCTTGACGAACAGGCCTTCAAAACTCTCTCCCAGAGAACTGATGTCGGCAGTCTGTACCGGGACCGGCTCAGGTTCTCCGATGCCCGCTGCCTCCAGGGTTATCAACGGACTGCTCAGCTTCGTGAGCCCCTTGCTCTGGTCCACTATGCCGCTTACCTTCACCCTGTCCCCGACTGAGACGGCAGGCGTCATCGAATTGCGGTCCAGCACATGGACTCCCCCGGTCACATCCTGGACGAAAATGTCATTATCCACACCGGAGAAGGTCCCTGTTCCCACCGTTACGATACCCTCTATGATCACAGCCTCCCCATAGAGAACCGGTCTCCCAACCGCATCGTTTTCATTAACCGCACTGATAGGAGTCGCTGCCGTACCCATGTCATAGATGTCGGTGTCATTGATCACATACATCGTGGAATCTACAGCGATCACCACGTGGCCATCCACCACTTCACCGTCGCCCGGAGGAATAGTGCCTCCGGTGCCCAATTCCGTCTGATAGACATAGCTCCCGTAAAAGATCAACCTGTTGATGACGGTCTGCGTAGGGTGACCATATGGATTACCGTCTCCAGCCGAGATTATCGATACCTGCGGCCGCAACGTCGAAACCAGATTTGCGTTTGAGCTGGACATGCTGCCGTGATGATCCACCTGGTAGACCTCTACCCGGCCCACCTCGGGGGCAACCGATGTCTCGATATCCGTATAGAAGCTGGTGTTTACGCCCGAGAGATCTCCGGCGACGAAGAAATCGAAATCCAGATATCTGACAACAAGCGCCACGCTCAGGTCGTTCTCGTCGTACTGATCGTCGAATGGCGGTGAAAGGACTCCGTTGCCATTGACCGCAACACAGGTTAAGGTAACCCCCCCGCCAAGATCAACCACCTGGCCATCGTATATGGTGACACGCTTCGGAGTAACAGCGTCCTCATAGTCGTCGTAAGACGCCGTGCTGTAGGACCAGCCCCTGTCGAGTGCGGCAACTCTTATCGAGTCGATGCCGAAGTAGTTTACGACTTCGTCGATGCCACCGATGTGATCAGCGTGATAGTGAGATGCGCAAACGTAGTCCAGTGCCTGGAAACCCCGCGATTGAAGGTAAGGCACCACAACCTGATTGCCATCACCATTGTTGCCGCCATCAAATAGAAACGTGCCCCCCGTAGATGACTCGATCAGAGTGCAATCCCCTTGACCAAAGCTGAGGGATCCTTTAGATTTCTGCCCTGTAGTGTGAGCCAACTCATTTTGGTATGGGTTTATCATAT
>JAUXGG010000291.1 GCA_030622265.1 Candidatus Eiseniibacteriota bacterium | reverse complement strand
TCATTGCGGGCGAACGTAGTGAAGCAATCTCATGAGATTGCTTTGTCGCGGAGCTCCTCGCAATGACAATGAGAGGCCGCTGATGAGAATTATCAAGAATTAAATCGTCAACCCTTTTGATGAGCAAGCAGTACTTCGTTTACATCATGACAAACAAATACAACAAAGTTTTATATACTGGTGTCACCAGCGACCTGGCCAAGAGGGTTTATGAGCATAAAGCAGCGCTTAAGGGCGGATTCACAAGCAAATACAATGTGAACAAGCTGGTGTATTTTGAAGAATACGGGGATCCGGTGGCTGCCATAGACAGGGAGAAGCAGATAAAGGGAGGGTCGAGGGCCAAGAAGCTAGATTTAATAGGGCAGATGAACCCGGGGTGGATGGATTTGTTTGACTAGATGTGAGATTGCTTCGGCCCTGTGGGCCTCGCAATGACGGTGGGAGCGCAATGACGGTGGGAGCGCAGTGACAGTGGGAGCGTAATAACAATGGGGGGGGCAGCGACAATAGGAGCGTACTGACGGAGATTGCTTCGTCGCGGAGCTCCTCGCAATGACAATGGGGCGGGTTTTCTCACCCCCGGGCTGGGGGGTGAATCTTCAGAAAACGGTTGACTAGCCCCCCTATAACTTGTATAAAAATAGTGGGCTAGTGGAAAAGGAAGATCACTCTAACCTAGGATATTCGAGTGAGTCATATACTTGCGGTATCCGAGTGAAAATTTAGGCGTGGTTAGATTAAGTGATTTAAATATTTTAGAGCCGAGGTTTGACGCGTTGAAAAAGAGGTCGTCTTTACCGAACAACATCCTGATCCTCACCTCCGACTCTGAAGAATCCTCCTTCCTCAAATCCCTCGCCACCGACATCGGTTCGGTCTACCTGGCCCCCAACCTGGAAAAAGCCATCGACCTGGTCTCGGCCATCTCCATCAACGTGGTGATCGTCGACTCCGCCTACGGCCGCTACGACCGCCTGCGCGGCCTGTTCAAGCCCCTGACCTCGATCATCATCATGGGCAGCTGGCGCACCGAGCTCAAGACCTTAGCCGCCACCTGGCCCGTCGATCGCTACGTGGACATCTCCCTCACCGCCGAAGCCAAGGCCGACGCCGACAACTTTAAACGCATCGCCCAAACAGCCATGCAGCACGCCCAGCTCCTCCAGGAGGTCGAACACCTGCGCCTCTCACTCGAAGAGAACGACGTCGAACTCCAGGAAGCCTTCCACCAGATCGACCAGATCAAAGCCACCGTCGAGACCGCCGTGGTCTCCGAACTCGAGAAGCGCATCGAGATGGAGGCCAAATACCAGGGCTTCCGCCGCGAAAAACAGAAGATCGAGGCCATCCTCAAGAATCTCTACCAGGCCAACGACGTCACCATGCTGCTCGACATCGTCTACGACATCAAAGACCTCGTCCAATCCTCGGGCATCACCATGTATATCATGGACGAGAGCGACACCACCGGCAAGTACCTGAAGCCCCTGGTGTGGGACGACTCCATCCTCTCGCACACCGAGTTCACCAAACACATCGTCCTGCTCGACATCCAGGACTTTGCCGCGGCCACGGCCATCGCCGGCCACAACATCATCTCCGCCAACCCCTCAGACGACAAGCGCCTCTCCTCCCGCTACCTCCAACACCTCAAGACCTCCCTCGATAACATCCTGTGCGTGCCCATCAAACAGGACCGGGAGGTGATCGGGGTCCTCGAGGTCTACAACAAGACCGTGGACGGCAAAATCCGGCCCGAGGGCTTCACGGCCGAGGACGAAAACGTCCTGGAACAGATCTGCGAACACATCGCCATCGCCATAAACAAGCTCAACCTCATCCAGTACGACGCCCTCACGGGTCTCCTGCGCCCCGACCCCTTCTTCGACCGGGTCCTGCAGAAGCTCCGCGGCCAGACCAAGCGCCACCAGGAGGAGGACTCCTTCTCCATGGTCATGGGGGATGTGGACTGGTTCAAACAATACAACGACCGCAACGGCCACGAGGCCGGCAACAAGCTCCTGCGCGAGCTGGCCGAGATCCTCAAATCCTCCACCCGCGAGGGCGACATCCTGTGCCGCTACGGGGGCGAGGAGTTCCTGTTCTTCCTCTCATGCCAGAACTGCGGCCATGAGTCCATGCTGTTCACCAACCGCATCCGCAAGAACATCGAGAACCACTACTTCGACTATCAGGAGTTCCAGCCGCACAGGAACCTGACCATGAGCTTCGGCATCACCAACTTCTCCCGCGACCGCTTCGGCGACCCTGAGAACATCACCCGCCGCGACCTGACCCTCATCACGGGCGAGGCCGACATGGCCCTGGCCGAGGCCAAGGGCAAGCGCCGCTCCGGCCCCATGCCCGAGGAGATCGACGAAGAGGAATTCCCGGCCAAGAACAAGATCACGGTCTACCTGCCCAAGGTCGCGCAAGACAAGACCTTCCCCGAGGCCATCTCAGACCTGAACGGCGCCAAAGAAGCCCCCACACTGCCCCAGACGCCCCTGCCTCCCCTGCCCCAAGCCGCACTCGACAAGCTCAAGCCCTCCACCAAGAAAGAAGACAAGCGCAAGTTCCCGCGCCACGACATATCCTCCTATGTCCTCTACAAGAACGGGGTCGACACCAAGGTGGTCCGCGCCCTCAACATGAGCCTGGGCGGGGTCAAGATCGTGGCCCAGTCCTCCTTCGACCGCGGCCAATCCTTCGAGCTCTCGCTCATCCTGGGCGACAGGATCCTCGAATGCAAGGGGGACGTGATCTACTGTGTGCCCGCCAACACCAACCACGGATACTTTGTCTCAGGGGTGAAATTCCGGGACCTCTCCTTCAACGACTGGAAGGCCCTGGAGAGCTATTTCGACGACATGCCGGAGATCGCACAAAAAAAAGCCGCCCACTGAGTGAGCGGCTTCCCTCTATTGTGTTTGCGTAAGTCTTAGTTCTTTACGGATCAACCGGTCTGGATCTTGAGCTCCTGGATTATGCTCTGCAGGTACTCGGCCGGCGGGGTGATCTTGGCGTAGAAGTCGTCCTTGATCCCGCGGGCGAACTCATCGAAAGACGTGAAGTCTTCCTGATTGGACCAGTTTTCCATGCTGACCTTTTCCAGGATGTTCTTGAACGCGTCCACGTTGAAGATGTCCTGGGTAAAGGTGGGCAGGAACTCGGGGTCCTTCTCACACATGCGCAGGCAGCTCAGCATGAGCTTGCGCACGGCTTCCTGGTGGCGGATGATCTCCTGCTTGACAAAGAACTGATCCTTGGGGGATTCGGTCTCGGTGAGCTTAACGTAGAGCTTCTTGGCCTCGTCCACCGAGGTGGCGATGGCGGCAATGATGTACTCCCCGTCCAGGGTCCTCTTGTCTTCGTTCTGGAAAAAGGAGACCTCGCCTTCGCCCTTGCGGCCTTCGGTCTCGCGGTACTGCTCGAGGGTGTCGAGGAGCTGGAGGTCTTCGCCCTCGGCCTGGAGGCCTGTAACAGCGGCGTCCTCAGCGGGGGCTTCCTCGGCCGGTTCCTCTACATATTCCACAGCAGCGACCTCTTCGAGAGTTTCTTCCACAGCGGCTTCCTCTGCCTGCTGCTCTGCGCCTTCCTCGCTTTCTTCTTTCGCTTCGGCCTCTAGCGGGATGATCTCGGTCTCTCG
>JAUXGG010000379.1 GCA_030622265.1 Candidatus Eiseniibacteriota bacterium | reverse complement strand
CTCTCGCCGAGTCGCTCGAAGAGGCCCACGTCATCATCAAGGATGTGGCTGAGAGCTTAAGAGACCGCCTCTCGGGGTTTGATCTTGACCCGGCGCGTCTCGAGGGGCTTCGTGACCGGCGTGCGGTCCTTGACCGGATCAAGCGCAAGCACGGCAAAACCATTGAGGCGGTGCTGGAACATCTCGCTCGTCTGAAGCAGGGCGTTGACAACAGGGATGAACTACTGCTCGACCTTACGGAGCTTAAGTCCCGGTGCGAACCAATGGAGGCCGAATTGGCCGGGCTGGCCCGGGAGCTCTCCAAGAAGCGAAAACGGGTCGCCGTCCGTTTTGAGAAGCTCATCCAATCGGAACTCGCATCGCTGGGGATCGAAAGCGGCGACTTCCGGGTCGTTTTCGAGGAAGTGGACGATGGAGAGCAGATCAAGGATGCTATGGGTAAGTCCCTCAGGGTGGGCAGTCAGGGAATGGAGTCAGCCGAGTTCTTCGTGCGTACCAATAAGGGAGAGGACCTGCTTCCCTTAAGGCGCATAGCCTCGGGAGGGGAGATATCCCGGGTGATGCTGTCCTTGAAGAGAATACTGGCTGATGTTGATCAGGTGGATACCATGGTTTTTGATGAAATAGATGCGGGCATAGGCGGTGACATGGCGGATGTGGTGGGGGCCAAGCTCAGGGAGGTCGCCGAGTCCAGGCAGGTGGTCTGCATCACTCACCTTCCCCAGATCGCCGCCCCGGCCGATCTCCATCTGGCGGTCGAAAAGGCCTCGGTCGCCGGTAGAACCGTCACGCGTGTGGAACTGGTTGAAGGCGAGGGGCGGGTCCTTGAGCTTGCCCGTATGATAGGAGGCGGGGGGGCGAAGGAATCTGCGCACCTCCATGCCCAGGAGATACTGAAGCGAGCGGAGGTGGAATGAAAAAAAGGGCAGATCCGGCCAAAGTCTACTTCGTTGACCTGAGGGCCAACACCGACAGGAGCGTGCTCGACAAGTTGAGGGAGGCGCTGAAGCAGGCCGATCTGCTGAAGGTAACGGCAGAGGGAGACCTGGTCGCGGTGAAGCTCCACTTCGGTGAGAAGGGCTCGACCGCTTACCTCAGGACACCCTATGTGAAGGCAGTTGTCGATCTTCTGGCCGGCAATGGCAGAGTGCCTTTCCTCACCGACACCATTACCCTGTACGTTGGAACCCGCTCCGACTCTGCGAGGCATATCATGACCGCTGTCGAGAACGGTTTCTCTTATGCCTCGATCGGCGTGCCGGTGATAATCGCCGACGGTCTCAAAGGAGGCCAATACGAGAGCGTGGAAGTCGGCGGCAAGCACTTCAGCGAGGTCAAGATAGCGGCCGATATTGCCAGGGCCGACTCCATGGTGGTGCTTACCCATGTCAAGGGACACGAGCTTACGGGCATAGGCGGGGCGCTCAAGAACCTGGGTATGGGCGGGGGAAGCCGCGCCGGGAAGCTCGCCATGCACTCGGATGTCAGGCCGTCGATATCGAAGGAGAAATGCACCGGCTGCGGCAAATGCGTCCAGTGGTGCCAGGTCAAGGCCATCAGCCTCAAGGGCAAGAAGGCCTTCATCGACAGCAGCATATGCGTGGGTTGCGCCGAATGCATAGTGGTGTGTCCCGAGAGGGCTCCGAGGATCGAGTGGAACTGGTCCGGGTCGCTCGTTCAGGAGAAGATGGTCGAGTACGCGGCCGGGGTTGCCAGGACTAAGAAAAGAGGGATCGGCTACGTTAACTTCATAATGGATTTCTCGCCGCAGTGCGACTGTTATCCTTTCTCCGATACGCCCGTGATCCCGAATGTGGGTATCCTTGTTTCCCGCGATCCGGTGGCGATCGACCGCGCATCGGCCGATCTTGTGAACCGGCAGCAGGGGCTCAAGGGGACGGCATTGGGGAGCAAGTACAAGGCACGCGGTGATAAGATCCGGATGCTTCACCCGGACATAGACTGGAAGATCCAGATCCGGCATGCCGAAGAGATGGGGCTCGGTAGTAGCCGCTACGAACTTGTGAAGGTGACCTGAGCCCCCAGGGGGGTCACCTTGTCTCTTCCTGTTCCCAATTTTCCCGGAAGAGGGCTTGACACCCCGGTGCCTGCACTGATACTATCCCCCCGGAATCGAGTTGCGACCTCAGAGTGAGTATTCCACTTAACAGAGTTCTGTTTTCCCAGAGCGGGAATGGTGGTTCCAATGAACTACACGCTTGAATTCCTTTCCGGCAAGGGCTATGTGCAGGCACGGCTCAGCGGGAACATCGTTGTCGAGGCTCTCGGGGAGTGCGCCATACAGATGTTCGCGCTTGCTGCGGGAAGCGACTGCAAGAAGATCTTGCTGGATTGCTGCCGGGCAACTGTGGATACAGGCATATCCGATATTCACGGGTTCTTCTCGCAGATTGAACATCTTGGCTGCGATCGGCAGATGGGCGTTGCCATCGTGTTCAGGAATCAACCGGAGAAGTACCAATTCATCGAGACAGTTGCCAGGAACCGTGGGTTCGACTTCAGGGTTTTCACCGAACTTGCGGACGCCGAGGTCTGGCTCGCCGGTGAGCCGGTGATCAGCGTCTAAGGGCCGGGCTCTATCTTCTCCGGTAGCCTGCTCCGCCGGAAGATCCACCACCCGATGAACGGCCGCCGCCGGAAGATCCGCCGCGATACCCGCTGGAACGGCTTCGGCTTCGGTTTCCGCTGGAGTGAGTGCTCCTGGGCATCCGGGTCATGCGGCCCGTGCGGCCGGAGCCCGTAGTGCGGGTGACGCGCGTTCCGGATCGATTGCTGCTCGCGTACCTG
>JAUXGG010000296.1 GCA_030622265.1 Candidatus Eiseniibacteriota bacterium | reverse complement strand
CGGCAAATTCAAAATTCAAGAGCTGACCCTGCCTTTTTATTTCGCTATGCCCGGGATCCTCTTTTCCTCGACCGGAAACCACACTTCGGTCACCAGTTTCTCCTCAGGCACAGTCATGGGGTCGCTCCAGTAAACCTCGACCGGCGGGCCCACCATCTTGTACTGGTTGCGCTCGGCCCACTCAATGAGCAGGTTGTAAGCCGCGGGCAGATCATCATATGAACCTATGTGATAGGTGTAGGCCACGAACATTGGGTCTATGTGTCTGAAGCCCATCTCATCCTCTTCAACGCTCTTCATTAGGCCGGGGTATGCCACAGGCATCCAGATCTCCCACGTTAGCTCCTCATCGGGCACTTCCTCAGAGTTGTCGTAGTAGATTGCCATCAGGGGCCCCGTCATGGCATAGCCCTCCATTGCGATCAGGCCGACAAGCCTCATCACAGTGGCAGGGATCTCATCGAAGGGTCCGGTATGCCGCATGGCGGCAACACTCCTGGGCTCGGTCCTCTTGAGCAGTACCCTTGTCGGAGGACCTTCCTCGTCGGCAGGCCCGGCTTCCTTGATCTCGGCTGCAGCACCTGCAACCATGGCGATTACGGCGAGCGCCAGCAACCCTGCGATTAGAGGTTTCCTGATCATTCTCTTCGCACCTCCTCCTCGACTTCGACCTCCTCGATATCGATCTCGTTGACCTGACCGAAGTCGCTTAATGGCCTGCCGAAGAGATCCTGATCTCCGATCACCAGTATCGTCAACCCATCGGGATGGAGATACTCCCCGGCCACGCGCCTGATGTCTTCGGGGGTGGCTTCCTGGTAGAGATGGAAGCGCCTCTCGAGGGTGTCGAGGGGGAGACCGGATATGTCATAATTGACCAGTCTTCTCACAACACCGCCCGCCGATTCATAGTCGAACACCTGCCTGTTAATCAGGGATTCCTTGGCCTCGGCAACCTCCTCTTCGCCGGGTCCCTCGGCCGCCATCTTCTCTATCTGCTCGATCAGGAGCGAGAGCGCCCTCATCGCGGCATCGGACTTGGTCTGGCACGACCCCGTGAAGAGCCCGTAGCCGAACGGGCTGTCCCTGAAGGAGGACCTCGCGCTGTAGGCGAGCCCTTCGTCACTTCTGATTCTCTGGGTGATCCAGGAGGTGAAGCTCCCGCCGCCCAGGATGTAGTTCATGATGGTAGCATAGGCATAGTCATCATTGGCGCTGCTCATGGACATGTGGCCTGCGTAGATATATGCCTGGTTCATCTCCTTGTAGATATAGTTCACCGAGGGCGAAAGCTCGTAGGACATCTCGGGGAAGTCCGGCTCGGCGCCTCCGGTTTCCCAGCCGGCCAGAAGCGCATCGAGCTTCTCGAGGGCTTCGTCCTTTGTGATGTCACCCGCGATTCCGATCACCGCATTACCGGGCCTGACATATCTCGAATGGAACTCGACAATGTCCTCCCGCGTTATGTTGGTGACACTCTCCACGGTCGGTTCCCAGCTTGCCGGGTGGCTCCGGTAAATCAGCCTGGCGAAGTCCCGGCGGCCGAGGGAACGGGGATCGTCGGCCTTGCCAATACAACCCTGAAATTGTATCCGCTCCCCACCCCAAATTCACAACCTTGGGGTCAGGTACCGATGTGTGAATTTGTAGCTCTAGGGCCAGGTCCGGGGGCCTGCTCCGGGGCGAGCTCCGGGGGACCGTGCGGTGAGATCCCGGATGTTGAATTCGGAGATGGGCTGGGGTAAAATCGGGAGGGAGGTAGGATGCCAGCCAATCTGACACCGCAGTACTTTGAGGCCGAGCGGCTCTACAAGGAGGCCACTTCACCCCAGGAGAGGATCCACGCGCTGAAGCAGATGTATGCGGTTATCCCCAAGCACAAGGGGACCGAAAAGCTCCAGGCCGACATCAAGCGCAAAATCTCCAAGCTCACCGAGGATATCGACCAGACCAAGAAGGCCGGGCGCCGCCACTCCGACTACGTGAAGCGAGATGGGGCAGGGCAGATCGTGCTGGTCGGCCCCCCCAACGCGGGTAAGAGCAGCCTCATAGACGCCCTGACCCACGCGACGCCCGAGGTGGCTCCCTATCCCTTCACGACCACCAAACCCCTGCCCGCGATGATGCCGTACAAGGACATCCAGATCCAGATGGTGGACATGCCGCCAATAGGCGTGGACTACTACGAGGCCTGGCTTTCCAATATCATCAGGGACTGTGACATCGTCCTGCTGGTGATCGGCATCGATGACCTCGATCCGGACGGTTCCGCCAAGGCAATAGCCGAACACCTGGAAACTGCCTCTGTCGAGCTTACGGCCGAGGGTGAGGCGGCATCGGACGGTCTCGATTTCCGGGCCATCAAGAAGAAGACCATGCTTGCGCTCAACAAGATCGACATAGAGGGCGCAGGCATAGTCAAGGAGCTCTTGAATCCGGTGATCGGGGACATCCCGGTCCTCGAGATCTCATGCTCGACAGGCGAAGGCATTGAGGACCTCCGGCAGCGGATCTATGATGCCCTGGCGATTGTGAGGGTCTATACCAAGATCCCCGGCAAGAAGCCCGACATGGATAAGCCCTATGTGGTGGCAAAGGGCACCACCATCATAGAGTTCGCAGCCATCGTCCATAGAGATTTCAGGGCCAGCCTCAAGTTCGCCAGGGTCTGGGGCCACGCCAAGTATGACGGTCTACCTGTTGAGAAGGGATACGTCCTCGACGAAGGCGACGTGGTGGAACTGCACACCTAGCCGGCCGCGGTCAAGTGGCCGCGATCAGGTGGCCGCGCTCAACCGGCCATGATGGAGGCGAGTATTTTCCTCAAGCTCACCGCGTTCTTAACCGCACACCCGGAGGCATCATTGTTGAAGTATGCGAACACGTCCTTGCCCGAATCCAGAAGCTTCGCCATGGTCTCGGCATAGGAGGTGAGCACTCTCTTTGGATATGAGTCCCCGTACTTCTCGCTGTGCCCGTGAAACCTGAAATAGCTGAAGTTGGCCGTAACATACACGGGACACTTCTCCTCGAAATGGTCATGAATGCAGAAGGCCACCTTCCTCCCTGCGAGCAGGTCGGCCATCCCATCATTCAGCCAGCTCTGATGCCTGACCTCGATCACATAGCGCTTGCGGGGCGGAAGCAGGCTCAAGAAGTCCTCCAGCCTTGCCGCGTCATACTTCAGGTTGGGGGGAAGCTGAAAGAGCAGAGGGCCCAGCCGCCGCTTGAGCCCGCTTGCCCTCTCCAGGAAGAGCGAGAGGGCAGCGTCCACATTCTTAAGCTTCTTCACGTGGGTGATATGCCTGGTGGCCTTTACCGAAAACACGAACTGCGGAGGGGCGTCGGCATACCATTTCGCGAAAGTTGTCTCGTGGGGAAGATCATGGAAGGTGTTCTTCACCTCAACCGTGTCGAAGTAGCGGCTATAGTAGCCGAACCAGCTGGGGGCGGGAAGGTCCTCCGGGTAAAACACCTTGCGCCAGTGGACATAGCTCCAGCCGGAGGTCCCGATCCTGATGTCGGGAGACTTACGACGTGATTTTCTTGAAGGCTTCTTCATCGATGATCTCGATTCCGATCTTCCCGGCCTCGGCCAGAT
>JAUXGG010000326.1 GCA_030622265.1 Candidatus Eiseniibacteriota bacterium | reverse complement strand
TAAAGGCTGAGGGCGCTGAGGCGCCGAAGGTTCCCGAGACACCTGAGACTCCCGAGCAGGCCAAGACTCCTGAGTCTGTTGAGACTCCCGAGCAGGCCAAGACACCTGAGCCCGTAAAGGCTGAGGGCGCTGAGGCGCCGAAGGTTCCCGAGACACCTGAGACTCCCGAGCAGGCAGAGACTCCCGAGACTCCGGAGCCGCCCGAGGCAACAGAAAAACCCGAAGATACGAGTACACCCTAAACTCTGTCTGACATAGCTCTATAGTACGCCTGTCGGCACGGGCGAAGGAAGCCCGGTTCTCGCGTTAGAGGGGAGCGAAGGATGAAAGAGCTCATCGAGTATATTGCTAGAGCGCTGGTGGATAATCCGGATCAGGTACAGGTCCAGGAAGTCGAAGGCGAGAAGACCACCGTTTACGAGCTCCGGGTAGGAGACGGCGACCTGGGTAAGGTGATCGGCAAACGCGGCCGGACGGCCCGTTCGATCAGGACCCTGCTTAATGCCGCGGCGACCAAGGCGGGCAAGCGGGCGGTCCTGGAGATCCTTGAGTGAGCGAAGATTCGGACTTCGTTCTGATCGGTTTCTTAAGGCGGGCTCACGGAATCAGAGGGGAGATCTCAGCCGAGCAGGTCTCGGACATCCCCGAGAGGTTCCGGACACTTCAGTACGTACTGGTGAGGAAGGGCGGCCAGATTAGAGAGATCGCCGTCGAGTCGGTGAGGACCAAGGCCAAGTTCTTCCTGCTCAAGCTTGAAGGCATAGATGATAGAGACGCGGCCCGGGATCTGACCGGTGCCGATATCGGGGTCAGGAAAGAGGACATCCACCCGGTCCCTGAAGATACCTATTACCAGTTTGACCTGGTGGGTTGTGTGGTGTTCGGTGAGTCCGGCAGGGAAATCGGAAAGGTAGAGGATGTGCTCAAGATGCCGGCGAATGATGTTCTGGTGGTGCGGGCCGGCGAGCGTGAGGTTCTCATACCCATTGTGAAGACCATCGTGAAAGAGGTGGACCCCGAGGCCGGACGGATCGTGATTACCGAGATGGAGGGCCTTCTGGATTAGCGCCATGAAGTTCAGCATCCTTACACTCTTCCCGGACATGTTCCGGGGTCCCTTCGATGAGAGCATGATAAAGTCGGCAAGGGAAAACGGGATTGTGGATATCTCAATCGTGGACATCCGTGACTTCGCGACCGACCGGCACAGGACCGCCGACGATTACCCCTTCGGCGGGGGCGAGGGAATGATTATGAAGCCCGAGCCTCTGTTCCTGGCCGTTGAATCGGTGCTCGATGAGAGGAAAAAGGACACGGTTCCGGTGATCCTCGTCTCTCCCCAGGGACGGCGATTCGACCAGGAGCTGGCCCGCGGGCTCTCAGGCCGCGATGAGATCATCCTGATCTGCGGCCACTATAAGGGCGTGGACGAGCGGGTAAGGGAGCACCTGGCCACGGATGAGATATCCATAGGCGATTTCGTAGTGACCGGCGGTGAATTAGGTGCTATTATAATAGTCGATGCGGTAACAAGACTTCTGCCGGGCGTGCTGGGTGACCTCACCTCGGCGGAAACCGATACGTTCCATGATGGATTATTGGAATACGGCCAGTACACCAGGCCCCGGGAGTTCAGGGGATACGGCGTACCGGAGGTATTGCTCGGTGGCAATCACCAGGCGATACGCCAGTGGAGAAGGAGAGATTCGCTCAGGAAGACGCGGGCCCGCAGGCCCGATCTCCTTGAGAAGGCCCGGCTGGGGGAGAAGGACTCCAGGATCCTTGCCGAGCTCGAGACGGAAGAAAACAGAAACTAGCGGTCCAGACAAGCGGAGGACAGGAGATCATGGATCTGGTTGATGGCGTCGAGAAGGGATACGAGAATAATGAGTTCCCTGAATTCAGGTCAGGCGATACCGTAAAGGTGCACATCAGGGTTGTGGAAGGCCAGAAACAGAGAATCCAGGTATTCCAGGGCATTATTATCAAGATGAGGGGAAAGGGTACGGGCAAGACCTTCACGGTCAGGAAGATCAGTGGCGGTCTGGGAGTGGAGAGGGTATTTCCCTATCACTCGCCTTCGATTACCAAGGTGGAAGTAATCAGAAAAGGTAAGGTAAGGCGTGCGAAGCTCTACTATCTCAGGGACAGGAAGGGCAAGGCGGCCCAGGTTAAGTCACGGTAGTCGGTTCACACGTCACTTTGAACACCCGGATAAAGGATTCGCACCCCGCGGGTTCTCCTCCGGGCTGATAGCGGGCGTTGACGAGGCGGGACGCGGCCCTCTGGCCGGTCCCGTGGTTGCCTCCGCCGTGATCCTCGCGCCCGAACGCCTCCCGGTGGGAATCAAGGACTCCAAGCAGCTGAGTCCCGGACGCAGGGATGATCTCTACCGGGTCATAATGCGCGAGGCCCTTGCGGTGGGAACCGGTGTGGTCTCTGCGCATGCCATCGATTCCATGAACATCCTTGAAGCCACGATGCTGGCAATGACCGAGGCCGTAAGGTCCCTGGCCGTCCAACCTGATGTCGTGCTCATAGATGGTACCAGAGTGCCCGATATAGGGATCCCGGCGGCCAGCGTGATTGGCGGAGACCGCAAATGCGTCTCCATAGCGGCGGCATCCATAGTCGCCAAGGTCACCCGTGACGCCTTCATGGAGCGCATGGACTCTATCTATCCCCGCTACAGATTCCGGGTCCACAAAGGCTATGGCACCCGGGAACATATCGATGCCCTCCACCTGTACGGTCCAACAAGACTCCACAGGTATTCCTTCGAGCCTGTTCGAGGCATGGTGGGAAACCGCGCGTGACCAGTATGAGATCCCAGGGTAACCGCTTCGAGAGCGTAGCATGCGACTACCTCACCGGGAAGGGCTACAAAATCCTTGACCGCAATGTCTACCTTATGAGAAAAGAGTTGGACATAGTGGCGCTGGAAGGTGATACCATCGTCTTCGTGGAGGTGAAGGGTCGCAGATCGAGCGCCTACGGGAGCCCCTTTGAGGCCGTAGGGGCGGTGAAGCGACGGCGGCTCATCATGGCCGCGACGGCGTATCTTAAGAGGGAAAAACTTCTGGATAGGCCATGCAGGTTCGATGTGGTGGGGATCCGGCTCAAACCGGATGGGATGCATCACCTCGAGCATATCAAGAACGCCTTTGAGGCCGGCAGCTGAGAGGTGCCATCGACATGAGCTGGTACTGGTGGATAGTGTTGGGTATCCTTGGAATCAATGTCTTTGCCGTAATCGTGATCGG
>JAUXGG010000202.1 GCA_030622265.1 Candidatus Eiseniibacteriota bacterium | reverse complement strand
GCAGGCGCCCTCTTCCTTAAGATCGGCATGGACCCCAGGCGAGTGGCGATGGGAGAGGCAAGCGGGGCGGTCGTGGGTGACGCGGCATCCGTATTCTGCAATCCGGCCGGTCTGGCGGCCCTGGAGAGCAGGGAGGTTTTTGTAAGCGATACCGAGTGGCTTGCGGACATAAGGCTCATAGGCGGAGTCTATGCCTTCCCGCTCAAGAGCCGGGGTGTCATTGCCCTGAGCGCGGTTACCGTCGACTATGGGACGATGCCGCTGGTCCGGGAGATGGAAGCCGACGTGGTGGTTGAGGAGTTTACGCCCCACGATCTGGCACTGGCCATCTCATACGCCACCAAGTGGACCGACCGGCTCCTGATCGGCGGTTCGTTTAAGTATCTCGACCAGAGCATCTCGGATCTCAGCTCGCGCGGCATCGCCTTCGATTTCGGGACGGTCTACTACACGGGTTTCAACACCTTAAGGCTCGCGATGGCGACCAATAACTTCGGTCCGGACATGCGGTGCGACGGGGGCTATACCCACAGCTATTACATAGGTACAGCCCATGTGGAGCAGGATAAGGTCTACGGCACATATGACCTCCCGCTCAACTTCAGGATCGGGATGGCGTACGATTTCTATCCCGGGGATAACAGCCGGCTCACGGCGGCCTTCGATGCGACGCACCCCAATGACTACTCCGAGAAGGTGCACTTCGGCTCGGAGTACGCCTGGGGAGAGAAGCTGTTCCTGAGGGCGGGGTACACCTCCAATTCCGAGGAAATGGGTGTGTCGGCGGGTTGTGGTGTGAACCTGAACAGCGATTGGGGCAAGGGTTCCGTGGACTATGCCTACACTGACTTCGGCGTATTCCAGGGGGTGCACAGGGTAGCCCTGGGGGTTTCGTTCTAAATAGCGTTTTAAATAGGGGACAGCGCCCTGTTCCCTGAGAAGAAGGGCGCTGTCCCCGTTCCATCCAACCTAACAGCGTCCCAGGCAAGGGAATTCTCCAGAGCCATCAAGAACCACCGAAAGATGGAGGAGATCACCCGACAGATGAGAGAACTATCCCTGCAGATACTCGAGGCAACTACAAAGGGGGCCGCTAAGCGTAAGCGAAACCCATGACCTGATATACCCTTAAGTTAGTGCCATTCGTGTCTATCCCCGTTTTGCTCCCGCTTGTGAGGGGTGTCCTGCTTGACTGGTCCGCGGTTTTCTGTTAAATATTGCTTGTTCCACTATCGGAGTAGATGGATGTATAGAATCGAGCGTTCGCGGGATGATAACCTCACCAGGATCGCCATGCTCGAGATGGCGAGGCTGTGTTATACCTGCGGAATCTGCGTTGGCGACTGCCCTGCGGCCCGCTTCTCCGATGATTTCAATCCAAGACAGATCTTCCTCAAAGTCTGTCTCGGGTTGGGGGAGGGGCTGACCGGTGAGGATTCCCCCATCTGGAAATGTACCACCTGCTACACCTGTTCCGAGCGCTGCCCGGCGGGCGTCAAGCCGCACGAGGTGATCCTCGCGCTCCGGAACCTCAGCTTCAAGCAAGGCGTCTGTCCTCAAAGCGTGAAGGCCGTGAGGGCCAGCGTTCTGGAGAAGGGAGCGGTCGGCGCCGTCACGCAGCGCGTTACCGATCTGAGGAAACGGATGAACCTGCCTGAGGCAGGTGATGATCAAGGACCTGACCTGGAGCAGTTCATAAGTGAAGCCTGAGGGCACCAAACAGGAGTTCTGGTTCTTCCCGGGGTGCATGGCCCGTCTCAAGTTGCCCCAGGTGGAGCGTTCGGTAAGGACGCTGCTCGAGGACCTGGGCGTGAGCCTTAAGGACGAGCCGCGGTTCACCTGCTGTCCGGACCCCGTCATGTTCCGCTCGGCCTCCCGGGACGACTGGCTCTTCCTCGCTGCCAGGAATCTCTCGCTGGACTCAGGACCACCCATCGTCACGCTTTGCCCCGGGTGCGCGTCTTCGCTCTCGGAGGCCCGTCATGTCCTGGATGAGGATGAGGAACTCGCCGCCTCCGTAGCTGCCAGACTCAGGAAGTCGGGCCTCAAGCTCGCGCTTCCTCATACCCAGCATTTCCTTCAGATTCTATCCGATCCCGGAGTCAGGGAGGATATCGCGGAGAGGGTCACGAAGAGGTTTGACGGACTCAAGGCGGGCACCCACTACGGTTGCCATCTTGTCAGGCCCTCAAGTGCCGTGCACTTCGAGAACCCCGAGAAGCCCACGTGTCTCGACGATCTCCTCTCGCTGACCGGCGCCGAGCCGGTTGACTATGACGATAAGTACTTGTGCTGCGGGAGACCCTCAATCGACGATGCCACGTCCAGCGCTATCGTGGAGCACAAACTCAAGGCCATGAAGGCGGCCGGCTGTGAAATGCTGCTCGTGGCCTGTCCTTTTTGCTTCGAGCAGTTCGACCTCGGCCAGGCCATTCTCGAGCGTAAGGGTGGGAGTTTCGGGATTCCCGTTCTGTATGTCTCCCAGTTCCTCAATCTTGCCATGGGAAGGGACCCACAGGAGCTGGGTCTTGAACTTCACCGGATAAAACCTAACGGATTACTTTAACATGAACCGCAAATCCTTTGATATTATTGTAGTTGGCGCTGGCGTGGGTGGATACACTGCGGCCTTGAAGGCCGCTGCCCGCGGGAAGTCGGTTGCCCTCGTCGAGGCCCGCCTGGTGGGCGGGACATGCCTGAATGTGGGCTGCATCCCCACCAAGGCGCTGCTTGAGAGCTCCAGGGCCTTGAGGACCCTCCGGAAGGCATCAGAGCTGGGGATCGAGGCTGGAAAGGTAGAGGCGCGTCCTGAGGCGATGGTGAAGCGCTCACAGTCGGTGGTGGGCGTCCTGAGGAAGGGAGTCGAGGATCTGCTTGCCCGGAGCGGTATCGAGATCCTCAAGGGTTCGGCCAGGCTTACCGCGCCCAACCTGGTCCGGGTGGTCTCAGAAGAGGCCTCGCTTGAGTGCGAGGCCGGATCCATCATCCTGGCCACGGGCTCCAGCTGGATAGATCTTCCGGGCATTGAGATAGACGAGGAGCGAATCATCACCAGCGACCATGCCCTCGGGCTCGGGCGCATCGACGGGGACATGCTCGTAGTGGGTGGCGGCGCGGTGGGATGTGAGTTCGCCGAGATCTATAGCGCGCTTGGCTCGAGCATTACCATCGTGGAGATGCTCGAGCAGCTCGTTCCCGGCGAGGACACCGAGCTGGCCAGAAGGCTCGAGGCGGCGCTCAAGCGAAAGGGGATTGGGGTGCTCACGCGGACAAGGGTGGCGGGGATCGACAGGACGGGGGAGCGCCTGACGGTGCGCCTGGATGGGGCAGACTCTATCGAGACCGACCGCGTGCGCTTGGGGGTCGGCCGCAAGCCCAACACTGAGGGTCTGGGTCTTGAGGATATCGGCCTTGAGCTTGAAGGAAATGCCATCAAGGTCGATTCGGGAATGCGAACCAATATCCCGGGCATATTCGCGGTGGGGGATGTGACGGGCAAGTTCATGCTGGCGCATGTCGCTCTGGCGCAGGGTATCGTCGCGGGTCAGAACGCGAGCGGGATGGACTCCGTGATGGAGTATGAGGCCGTTCCCAGGTGCGTGTATTCAGACCCGGAGCTTGCGGCGGTCGGCCTTACTGAAAGCCGGGCCCGGGAGCTGGGGGTGGATGTCTCGGTTCACAAGGTCCGGCTGGGACAGATAGGGCGGGCCCTCACGATGGGTGAGACCTTCGGCCTGGCCAAGGTGGTCTATGAAAGCGGGAGCGGCAAGGTTCTTGGATTCCATGCCCTTGGCCCTCATGCCTCCGAGCTGCTTGCCGAGGTCACGCTCGCCATACGCAGCGGTCTCTCCGTGAAAGACATTGCCGGCACCATACACCCGCACCCTACGCTCTCTGAAATCATCTGGGAGTGCGCGGACGGGGCCCTGGGAGATATTGCCCGGGCGACCTGATCCGGGCCCATCGTTGTAGGCACGATAAGGACCCTTGCCGCACAAGGTAGCGGGCGCCAGAGGAGGTTCAAAGGATTGAGAGGCTTGAGGATCTCGATTCAGCTCGGCGTGCTCGCTTTCTTCATCTTTCTCGTGTTCGCCAACTCCTATCCCTCCGCCTTCAACTTGCCTGTAGATCTCTTCATGCGCCTGGACCCCTATGCATCGGTGGGGGCCATGATCGCCGCCAGGAGCCTGATAACAAGGCTATAGCCGCTGCTCCTGGTGGTGGGCTCCGCGCCGGTTCTGGTGCCGGTATCTGTGTCCCCTGGGCGCGATGATCTCGCTCCTCGGCCGTGTGGCTCCCTTTGCGCGCAAGGTCAACTCCGGCTGCAGCCTGTGCGGCAAGGTCTGCAATTTGCAGGCGATAAGATATCTCCCGCTTGAGGAGAAGAAAGAGGCGAAGGTGGGGACGGCCGTGATCAACACGCACCCGTTCCTGGCCTGGCAGGAGGAGAGGCTCTGTTACATCTGCGATGAGATCTGTCCCAGCGGGGCGGTGGACTTCACGGCCGGGGAGGGGGAAGGCATTCATAGAGAAGCCCAAAGTGCTGCCGGAGGAG
>JAUXGG010000009.1 GCA_030622265.1 Candidatus Eiseniibacteriota bacterium | reverse complement strand
TCCACCTGATAGAACCGGTTGAAAAGTACCAGGGCCGATGCCCCGCGCCCGGCAAGCCCATCAGCCACCCGGGCAATTGATGTGAAGTGAGGCCCGATCTTGACGGCAAAGGGTATGTCGATGGCGTCGGCAAGCGCTTCAATTATTTCAAGATAGATGTTTTCAATTTCCTGGCTCGTGCGCCCGGCATCGCTCGGCATTACGGCGATGTTGAGCTCCAGGCCGTCGGCGCCCGCGGCCGCGATCTGCTTAGCATAGTCCACCCACCACCTGGGGGAAATGCAGTTGAGGCTGGCGATCACCGGAACATCCGACGCGGCCCTGGCGTCCTGGATCACCTTGAGATACTCCCTCGGGCCCAGGGGCATGGCCATCTTGCTGACATACTGGAAGGCCTCGGAGTGCCCGTAGAGCCACATGTCCTGTTCGGCGATCTTTGTCTCGGCCTTGATCTGCTCTTCAAAGAGCGACTTGAGCACGACCGCCCCGGCCCCGGCGTCCGAGCATTTCTTTACGCCATCGGCACTCTTGGTAAGACCGCAGCTTGCCACTATGAGTGGGTTGCGTAGATTAAGTCCCATATACCTGGTGGAGAGATCTGCCATGGGTCAACTCCTCTTGATTTCATTACCTCAATACGATTGCCCGTGCTGTATCTATTTCAAATAGCGGTCAAACCATCTCAATATATGCTTCAGCCTGTCGATCCGCCGGTCTGTCCGCCCGCCGCGCGAAAGCCCGTGCGGCTCGTCGGGGAAGCGAACCATCTCGGTGTCGACCCCCAGCCACTTGAGGGCGACAAACACCTGCTCGCCCTGCTCGATGGCGCAGCGCAAGTCCTGCTCGCTGTGTACAACCAGCGTGGGTGTTGTGGCCTTGCCGATATGCTTCATGGGCGACTGGCGCCAATAGTCATCGAGACTGGCCCACGGTGGCCTGCCGCCGATCTCATCCTGGAACACCCAGTTGAAATCACTCGAACCCCACATGCTCACCAGGTTGCTCACGCTTCGCTGGGTAACGGCTGCCTTGAAGCGATCGGTCTTGCCGATAATCCAGTTGGTCATGTAGCCGCCGTAACTTCCGCCGGTGACTCCCATCCGTCTCCCATCTATGTAACGCTTCCGCCTGAGGTGATCCGCCCAGGCCATGAGGTCGTCATAGTCTACGGTGCCCCAGTTTCTCCAGATGGCCTTGGAGTGGGCCTCACCGTAACCCTGCCCCCCGCGGGGATTGCAGAAGTAGACCACATAGCCCTGGGCCGCCAGGTAATAGAACTCGTGCATGAAGAAGTTCCCATACTGCACGCGCGGCCCTCCGTGGATCTCCAGGATCGAAGGGTACTTCCTGTTCTTCCTGAATCCGGGGGGTTTAAGGATCCAGCCCTGGAGCCGGTTACCCGATGCCCCCTTGAACCAGACCTCATCCATCCGGCCCAGGTCGATGCTCTTAAGGACCGCTTCGTTTACCGCGGTGAGCCTCCGGGGCGCGCCGCCCGAGAGATTGCGGACCCAGAGATCACCGGGATAGGTCATGTCCCCGTGGAAATAGGCGATCTTCTTCTGCGCCTTATCAAGCGTGTAGGCTCCTACAACGCCTGTTCCGCCGATCGTGACCGTGAGCGAACTGCGTGAGCCGCTGGGAGCCACCGAATAAAGATGGGTGTTCCCGTACATCGATACCTGGAAGTAGATCCGGCTTCCGTCCCCGGACCAGGTGGGAGGCATCATCGCAGACCCGCCGGGCAGATCGTTTATGGTCCAGCTGGTGCAGTGAATGTCAAACTTCCTTGTGATCTCTTTGGCCGGCCCCCTGCCATTCGAGGGAACCACCCAGAGGGATACGTTTCTATACCACTGGCCGCGGCCTCTCATCCCTGTAAAGGCAATCATTGATCCATCGGGCGAGAAAACCGGATTTCCCTTGAATCCCACGGGCGTCGCGATCTTGCGGGCCCTGCCACCCCTGGCTGGAACCACGAAGACATCCATCGCGTCGGGATCCAGATCAGGATCCTTGCTGCGGTTGGACACGAAGACAAGGTGCTTGCCATCGGGTGACCATGCAGGCTCGCGCTCATCGAAGATGCGGCCGGCGGTGATCTGTCCGGCCTTGCCGCTCGCCGCCTCGACCGCCCAGAGGTGCCAGCGCTCCTTGGGCAGGAAGCCGGCCGCATCTTCTTTGAAGAAGACCCGGGTGATGTGGCGCGAGACCACGCCCAGCTTCTTCTTCTGCTCATCCGTCTCCCGCTCGGCCTGCTCCGCATCTTTCTTGCGGAACTCACAGACGAAACGCTTGCCGCCCGGGGACCACCGGAAGGAACCGATTGAACCCTTCATGTCACTCACGCGCCTGGCTTCCCCACCGCAGAAGGGAATGACGTAAATCTGGGGTTGCTTCTCGTCGTGCCGGTTGGACACGAAAGCGATATGCTTGCCGTCCGGCGACCATCTCGGCTGAGCATCCACATGATCGCCGTAAGTGAATTGCCGCGGGCTCCCGCCCCGGGTATCTGCAACCCAGAGATTGGAGTATTTCTTCTCGGTCTTCCTGTCGACCCGCTGAAGGCTGTACACAACGTGGTTGCCATCAGGCGAGATCTCGCAGGCTCCGATCAGCTGGAACTTGTAAAGATCTTCCGCCGTCACCACTCTCTTTTTGCGCCTGGCCATGCTCTTTCCTTTCACCTTGTCATTCGTATGGGTTATGATTCCACAGCGACAACAGTTTATACCCCGGCTCAAAGGTGTTCAACACCTATAAGGTAGATGCCGATCTATGGGAACCAAGGAGGAACATATGAGAGGCTTCGCAGGAATACCCGTCACAGGAACCTCAATCGCAAAGCTTCCAGTAGCTGTATCTGCCATCATATTGGCCGTCATCGTCTTTTCGTCCATAGCTTGTTCTGCTACCGGGGGCCTGGCGGATGCGCCTCTTACCGATCCGTACGGGCTTCTCAAGAAACACTATGACGCCATGGGTGGATTGGAAAAACTCAAGTCAATCACGACACGCTACTATGAGGCGGATGTCACGTTGATGGGCATGCAGGGCCAGGTCAAGGCGTGGGAGGAGATACCCGCCAGGAAGAGGCGCGAGATAAGTCTCGGCGTTCTCCAGATGACGTCCGGTGACAATGGCGAGGTCAGCTGGATTGTCGACCCCAACGGCAAGCTCCAGATTGAGAAGGACGAGGCCACGCTTAAGCGGAGACAGGTCGAGGCCCTGCTGGAATCCTATGAACATTCCGATCCTGAATCCGAGTACTTCACGGTGACCTCCGAGGGAATGGAGATGGTCGCCGATATCGAATGCTATGTGATCAAGATCCTCAACAGCATCAACGAGGATGTCCGGCTGAGGTACTTCGACACCGACACCTTCCTGCAGGTGAAGGCAGTGGACCCGCATGAGAACTTCGAGGTTCATACCCTGGTATCGGATTACCGGCGCATAGAGGGTATCAAGATACCCTTCCACAGGGAGGCCGAGATACTCCCCATAGGCCAGAAACAAATAATCCAGGTAACCAAATATGAACTGGATGTCGCCATCGATCCCGGGCTCTTCGATCCCCCGGAACAGGACGCCCAGGACTTTTCGTTCGCAGACGGTGAGGTCGCCGAGGAAGTTTCGTTCGACTACATTCTGGATCACCTTTACCTGGATGTCACCATAAGCGGACTTCGCTCCAAGTGGGTCCTGGACACAGGGGCGAGCGCCACCGTGGTAGACAGTACCTTTGCCGCCGAGATCGGGCTGCCGCCGGTGGGCAAGGCCAAGGCCATAGGCGCCGGAGGAACCGTTGACATCGACCTGGTGACACTCCCGCCCTTGAGGATCCAGGGCATACGCATCGATGAACAGCGCGTCGGTTCCATGCCCCTGAGGAACCTGTTCGCGAGGCGCGGGATCGAAATCGCAGGAGTCCTCGGTTACGATTTCCTTTCACGGTTTGTGACCCGGATAGACTATGCAAGCAGGACCATATCCTTCTACCATCCCGAATCGTTCGAGTATGCCGGAAGCGGCGCGATAGTCGAAGCGCCCCTCGCGCACAGACTCTTCAGCCTGCCCATGACGGTTGACGGACTCTATACCGGTGACTGGGCCCTTGATATCGGGGCAAGCATCACGACATTTCAGTATCCATTCGCAGAGGAGAACGAACTGCTCGAACTCGATGGCGTGGAACGGATTATGGGAGGCGCCGGCGGCCACCTCCAGGCGCGCGTCTCCGAGTTCGACTCGGTTGAACTGGCCGGATACACGGTGGACAATCCGCTTCTTCTGGTTCCCCTCGAGAACCGGGGAGTGCTTTCCTTCAGCCAGGGGGTGGGCGTCCTGGGCAATAACATACTTCGCCGCTTCGTCCTTTACCTCGACTACGGCAACCAGAGAATAATCTTCGAGAAGGGAAGTGATTTCGAGACCGACTTTCCCAGGGACAGAAGTGGGCTGAGTATCGTTCTCTCGCCCCAAGGTGATCACGAGGTGCACTTTGTCTCAGCCGGCACGCCTGCCGCCGACGCCGGATTCCTCAAGGGAGATCTGGTAAAGTCCATCAATGGCATCGATGTGGAGCACCTGGGAGACCCCGTCCGGATTTCCAACCTTTTCAGGGACGATGTGGGCACTGCATACGAGGTGGCGATACTGCGCGAAGGCGAGCCTTTGAAGATCACCCTTACCTTGAGGGATCTTTACTAAACGGGAAGGCTGCATGCGTACGGCGGCTAGTTGACAATGAACTGACCTGGCCTATCCGGAGACCTATCTCATGAGGATGATCTTCCGGTCGGCATGGCCCGTCGGCGTAGTGAGCCGGATGACATAGACGCCGGGAGCCACGGCGCCACCATCCCCGCATTCGCCCTCCCAGCGCAGGCCATCCATAGTGTCTAGCGGTCTTTCTCGCGACAGTGTCGTGACAACCCTGCCGCTTACATCGCATATCTCCAGCGTTCCTACTTCCCACCGTGCAGCCAGCTCCGGCTTCCCGGACAGGGAGATACTGAAGGCGCGCCCCGGGTTAGGATAGGCCTCGATGCGCAGGCGTCCCTCCTCCTGCCCTTGCTCCCGATCGATGCCGGCCATACCGATGTTGACCACTCCATCGTGCCAGGTAATGTCGTCCAGGCGGTACCCCTGATAGGTGAGCCAGAAGTAGTCGCACGAGATGACTGTTGTGCCTTCATCAAGCGCCCTGAAAGTTAGTGATGAGAGAGCACCCGGCCCGGTAACGGTAATGCCTCCGCACATCAGGACATGAGAGATGAAGATGGAATCCTCGCCGGCATCATAGAACCACCACCGGTTCCAGCACGAATCCGTCATCACGGATTCCTCCTCGACGGATATCAGCTCGAGCATCTCCGGATCAAATGTGATAACTGTCTCGTAACCATCGAACTCAAGGTCCGCCGTGTCCTTCCAGACAAAAACGGTAAACAGCGTGTCCGGACCGACAGTCACGGTTGATGGATTGATGGATATGCTTGTGCTGGCATTCCCGGTGCCGCTTGCCACAAGCACGATCGCGGCCAGCAACAACAGCTCTAATGTACCGCGCAACTTCCTCATGGCATCACCTCTTTGCGCTACCACCGCAAAACCCGTTTGGCATGTCTGGTACCCCCAACTCATTTCAGGTCATCCGGACATCAACCGGCATAGGCCGGCTAAGATTGTGATCCTCAATAGCAGCTCAATCGGTTCCGGGGCCCGAAGACCCCGGAACCATCTTAGCAGAGCTCATCAAGGCAGCACAAAGAGTTTCTGCGATACCTTGCCGCCCTCAACCTTTAATACCGCTACATACACACCGGCCGCTACCTGCTCACCGCTCGCTGTCCGGCCGTTCCACTCCACGTTGTGCTCTCCCGCTGTCATCGAGTCATCCGCCAGAGTCCGAACCAGGCGGCCGCTGACATCATAGACCCTCAATGACACCCTGGATGTGGAAGGAAGACTCAGGCGAATCCGGGTCGAACCGCTGAACGGATTCGGGCTCGCACCCAGGCTGAGCATTCCTGGCATCGTCGATGCAGGAACCACCTCATCGACCATCTCGGGCTCCACGCTCCACCGGATCGCACGGTTCCTGAAATCCCTGAGCGCTGCCGACTTGAGCGCAGGCAGCCGCTTCACTGTTCCGGTCAGCCGGAATCTCAGCTCAGCTACCTCACCCGAACCCCGGATAGTCAGCTTGCGGCCAAGAACCGCGGCATCAAACTGGACGAGCCCGGCTCCATTGTGATGCTCGGTAAACACCGGTGCGCCCTGTTCTGCCAGCAGTGAACCGGCTGTAATGCCAACCAGCTCCAGGCTGTTACCATCATAGGAGATCTCGCTGTGGAGGCCTTTCACCGCTCTCGAGTTGCCCTCAAGCATGAGGTGGGCCACCAGCACGTCAGTACGGTCCTCACCCTGCTCATCCCACTCAAGCCGGAGCGCAGGCCTCTCTATCGCCGGCATGGCTTCCGGATCACCCCCAGCCGTGAAGGTAACCGTGGTGAAGTTGATGGCGAACATCATAAGATCTTCGAAATCTATCTTGTCATCCGTGGTAGGAAGCTTATCGGTCGAAAGATCCGTTGTGGGGCCTACATCACAGTAATTGAGGTAACCCCCATCTCCGTCGCCCTTCCAGTACGAGGTACCCATGAGCGAGAAGTCGACCGAGTTGACATAGTTATCACCCTGGCCGGGCGTGGCGCCATCGCTCACATCACCCAGGTGGTAGTTGAGGGTACCCGTGGTCTTGTTGCTCACCGCAGATACATTGTAGGCAATGTCCTTGGTGAAGACCACGTAGTACCAGAAATCGCGGAGAGCAGGTTCATCATCCTGGCCAGTGGCAGTTACTGCCGTCACCGCCCATGGCGCCGCCGGAGGATACGCGGGGCCAGCGGGCTCTGAGCCCGTGCCGTCGTCGTATTCCGGATAGTCGCCGAAACCTGCATTGTAGACTTCCGTTTCGTAGGCATCTCCCGGAGCCGTAAAAGTAAGGGTAATCCGAGTTGTGCCGTCGGCGTCATTGCCGCTCTTTACCTGCCCGGCTGAAAGGTTGGCTATGGTTGCCGGCGGTATGTTGTCTGCTATGATGCCGTCGGAGTCGGAATCCGTGTTACCCAGGTTGTCTGTGGCAGTCACTGTTACCGTCACAACCCCATTTGCCGGCGTACACGTTACACCGGTAAGCGCCGTAGTCCACGTGGCAAGCCCACCGGCATACGTATCCGGGTTCACTGCGGCGCTATCGCCCAAGCCGGTAAGATCCGCGATAATGTTTCCGATACCGAATGCCGGATCGTCATCCGTAACCGTTGCCGTCACCCGGGCCGCATCGGTGTTCTTGATGTAATCGTCCGTGTGGGCAAGCGTCAGGTTCTCGATCAGGACATTGGTCACGTCCGGGTTGCTCACGTCAACCACGAGCAGTCCGTCGTCCTCATAGAAACCCGAGAGCGGGTTGTTGGCTTTGTCCCTCACCTTGATCACGGTCACGTCTATGGGGCTCGTGCCAACATCCAGGCCCGTGAACTCGATGGTGAAGAGAGTGCCGGGTCCGCTCACTCCAGGCCAATCACCGCTAAGGGCGCAGTCTACTGTGATCTCATTGGTTCCACTGGGATTCTTAAAGAAATAGGTCGTTCCCATGTCTGATAGCAAGCTGCCCTGGAGCACCTTGCCCGGATCGGTGCTTACCTTAGAGCCGTCCCACGAGAACTTGATCGAGTAACCGTAGACAAGACCACCACCGCCGCCAAGGTACTTGACCTCAACGGTCTTGATGGGATCAGCCACGTTCAGGTACTCGGGGTCGGGAACGCAGACAATGTTCTCGCCGCCGGCCTTGCCGATCCAGGGATCGAACAGGACATGGGCGGTAATCTCATCGCCTGAGCCTGGCCCCACACCACCGGGACCGGTGGCATCCCCCCACCAACAGTGGGTTGCACCGACATCAACGGTTGAGTAGTTGTGGCACCCATCACCGGCATTGGCGTATACGCTATTCCACCTGAGATCGATATTCGACGGGGTGCCATCGATACCGATTCCGTGGCCAGTGCCGCTATGGCCGCCCCAAGTGCCGTCATTACCATAAATCAGGTTGTAGTTCGCGGTCACATTAGAGGAACCATCCTTGAGACTCAGGCCGCCTAATCCGTATAACTCACCCGCAACATTGGTGATGGTGTTCCCCGTAATCGTTGCTCCGTCACTCGCACAGAAGGTTATTCCACTTTCGCGCGCACCATCGATTGCGTTACCGGTGATGGTAGCATTGTCGGAAGGCCCGAGTCCCGTCCAGCACTTGCCGACCCAGATGCCGTGATCGCCGGAGTTGAGCACCGTATTATCCGTGATCGTGGCGCCATCACATTCCCTGGCGATGAACATGCCGTCACCGGCGTTGTTCTGAATCTGGCAATTGCGCACTGTCAGGTTATGATGGACGAGCGCATACATCGGATAGCAGTTGTCTTGCGAGGTGACGTTCTCGACAGTGCCGCCGGTGTAGTAGATGTACCCTTCGCCCGGTTCATCATGATCGTAGTCCCGGAAGAGAACTCCATAGCCACCTGAGCTCACCAGGTCTCCGGTGAATCCCTGAACAGTGAGATTTCTCAGGGTGACATTGTCGGCCTGCACGTGAATCCCTTTGGGCCAGTATAAGCCGGAGCTCCCCACCCCACCTACGGCACCGTCTATGACCGTACCGGACTGGGACTGACCAATGAGATTGAGCCCGTCCTTGGTGATGTAGACAGCCATGCCGGTTGTCACATCGGCACCATATGTGCCGTCCATCACGTTGACCGTGCTGGCTGTGACAAGATCCACGGCCTCCTGGATGCGCATGTTCGCACCAGTCTGCGCGCTGTTATCATCGACATACAGCGTGGAGAAGTCCCCGTCGAAACCCGGATATGTCTCACTCCCGCCGTCAAGCCAAGGGGTGTAATCGACATTGCCGCTGATCCCCGCACCCACCGTAGCTGCATCCGTGCTGCCCCACCAGTTCGCGGATGCATCTACCGTCATCGTGGTGACCTGGTTCTCCATCCCGCCACCGGCGTTCCAGGAAACCCCGTTGGAATTGAAGACATTGCCTGTTCCGGCATGTCCCCCGGCATAACAGCATCCGCCACGCAGGAAGATACCGACTGCCCTGGTCTCGTCATACACGATGTTATACTCATCGGCAGTGTCCCAGTCATCTTCGGTACCGCCCGAGAGCATCGCGGTCACCGTGGTAGCGGTATTCGCCGTAATGGCGCCCGAACTGCCGTCCGTCAGGTTCAACACCTCAAAACCCACAAATGCGTCCGGCGTCCATGACTTGGTGTTGTCCGTTAGGTCCACCTCGTTATCGCCGCCGGTATGAGTCCCCCAATCGGCATACTGGGTGAAGGTGTCACTCGTCGTGTTCTTGATCGTATTGCCTGTGAACGTGTTGTCGTGAGCACCTGATGTGACATAGATACCGGCGAACATGGCACCGTCCACGGTATTATCGGTGAACGTGTTATCATGCGAATCGGTGCTGTGAACGCGCATTCCGACACCGTCACAGCTGATGGTGTTGTCTCTGACGGCCAGGTTGTAGCCACAATCTATCTTGATTGCGGCCTGACCCGTCTCGTGGGTGCCGGCGTCCGTTGTGATGGTGTTACCTTCGATGGTGAGATCACCGGGATTGTCGCCCCACGCGAAGTACACAACGATTCCTCTGATATTGCCCGTCACCGTGTTGTTCCTCACGGTGTGATTCTTGCAGTCCTTGGTAAAACCCCACCCCGTATTGACGAAAATACCGGCACCTTCCCAGTGCAGGTTATGCCCGGTGACGTTGTTGTTCTCTACCACGAACCCGTCCGTGTATCTGTAGACGTTTATCCCGTGATAACGGTTACCGCTCACCGTATTGCCGGATATTGTGCCCGTCAGCAATTGGGTGTTGCTTCTGCCACTCAGCTGCATGCCTTTTGTATGACGACCCAATGCAAGGTCGTCAGCGTGCAAATTGTCCGATACCGTATTGCCGGTTATCGTAGCTGTGCCTTCGGTATCACCAATGGCTATGCCGGTGGTCGTGTTGTTCGTGATCCTACAGCCGGTAACCGTTGGGTTCTCGGACGCTTTCCGATCTCCCAGACGCGCCCGGCCGTAACGGATACCCCTACTGCCGTTGTATTCGATCTTGCAGTTCTGGATGGTGACGTTCTTGCCTGACCCGACCTGGATGCCTGTCAGATCATCCTGATCGTCACCTTCGGCATCATAGAAACTCTCATATGGCGTGATCTTGTACGTATCACCGTTGTCCCAGTCGTTCTCGACCCCACCAGTGAGGGTTGTTGTCACCGTCGTAGCTGTGTTGGCTGTTATCTGCCCGTAGCTGCGGGCGGGATCGTTGTCTGAATCCTTATCGCCGTAATTGTGTACCCACTCTCCGACCAACGCTCCAGGTGTCCATGACGCGCCAGCATCTGTTAGAATAGCTGAATCGTCACCACCTGTATGGGCGCCTGATGCGGTAATGGGAACATTGAGTCCGGCGTTCTTCACGGTGAATCCGCTGAAGGTGATGCCCTCGACGAGTTCGGTCTCGCCATCGGTATTCCCGTAGCCGCTGATCAGCACCCCGCCTCGATTGGAATAGGAACCACTGCCGGTGTAATGCCAATAAGGGATCACACCATCGAAATCGATTATGCTCTGGTCGATGCCCGCACCGACAATGGTGAGGTCGTCAATGTTTATTATGACGTATTCGGTATAAGTCCCTGCATCACACTCGATCACGTCACCAGGGTTCGCAGCATCGACACCCGCCTGTATCGTCATATAGTCGATGCCCTGTGTGATGTTATGCACCGGTGGCGGAGGCGGGGGCGTAAGCGTCGCATACCCGAGGGCCTTGCCGCCGTCTGCGACTCCGAAATCGGCATCGTACATGATGACCCAGTCGGCATCGGGGTCTGAGTTGGGAACAACCCAACACTCCCTCACATCATGCTCGCCCGTCTGGAGCAGGACCGGGGTCGCAGAAACCGTCGGCAACCCGGTGCTCCCGTCATCCCAGGTCCAGTTTGCCGGATTGATGAAGGCCGTCTCGAGAGCGCCGGGCGCCAGGCTGGGCTTTGCCGCGTAATTCACCGCGAGGTAGCACCCGGCATCATTGCCCCTTACCTGAAGATTGCCATATCCTCGATCGTGGCCGAGGTCTACGAAGCTTCCGCTTGGAGTTGCTGATTCAGGCATCTGAAGCGGGCCGTCTCCCGCCACAGTGCCGCCCACGCTTGCGAACGCCTCCCAGACCTCATCACCATTGGCGCTCCTGACCAGCATGGTCTGACCCTGGTTAGACTCGCCGAAGGCATAGTATGTGCCGTTTAAGAGGATCACGTCGTGGAACCCGTAGTACACCCATCCCCTGGCCCCCGTGAAAGAAACGTGGTTGGTGATGGTGAATGTGTCCACCACGGCCCAGTTGACAAGATCATTCGACACATAGAAAACATGATCCATGTTGTTCCCAACGGAACCCCAGGCCCGGTAGTCGTAGTCTGTCCCGCCAACATTTATGGGCCAGTCCTTGACGCAGAAGTGAGTTTCCGGAATTATGGTTGTTCCCGTCGGTGATGCAGGAAATCCTGTCGGTCCGGTGGTTGTCGCCGCGTAGGATATAAGATTGGCGGCGTCCCGGTCCTCGAAGAACACCGTGAAAGTGTTGTTCGTACCGAATCCACTCATGTAGCGGGGCTGGAAACCCCCGGGCGTTGGATTCGCAAGCGGCGCGGTCGGTGTCTGGTCGGTCACGCTGAAGGCCGAGAAGGTCGTAGCCCCGGCGGCACCCGCAATCAGCAGACACATTACTATGGTTGCACTAACACAAATCACATTTGCTCTCATGTCTTAGCTCCTTTGCTGTGGCCCCAGCTGGGCCTGCATCCAGTTATCGGAATCCGACCCATCCGAAAGACCCTCACAGAAGCACCCAAACACATCGTTCCTCACAGGTTTGGCAAGGTCACACTCTTTGAAGTTGCAATCCCGCTTATCACCTCCTTCTCCAGTCGATTTCTTTCTCCGGCACCGGGACCCTCAGAAGAGAGCCCCGGTACCATCCGCCGAAACTCGTCCCTTAAGGCAAGAGAGTCAACTTCCGTGTTTCCCGCTCTGTGCCCGCCTGGAGTATTGCCATATACACCCCGGGGGACACTCCGGCACTTTCCCATACCACACGATGACGGCCCGCCGAGAGATTCTCCTCAACTAGCGTCGTAACAAGGCGCCCGTTAACATCGAAGACCTTCAATGAGGCCCTGCAGGCCACCGGTATCGCAAAGTGAAGCGCAGTGCCGCCGCTGAAAGGATTAGGCCGTGCACCAAACTCCACACGCGTAAGGCTCTCAGACTCACCAACATCCTTGCGCTCAGCTGCCCTGAGGAAACCGCCGTTATCGCGATCCCTGAGGTCCGCACTCACAAGGCGGGGCAGCTCGGTTACCGAGCCCACTACACGGAACCGGAGCTCACAAACCGCACCTGAGCCGTTAATGGAAACACCGCGGCCAAGCACAGCACCGTCAACCTGCACAACACCGCTCTCATCAAGGTGCTCAAGGAATATGGGGCCACCCTGGCCTACCCACAGACCACCCTTGGAGAAACTCACCAACTCAAGGCCAGCTCCATAGTCGATCGCCGCATGAAGACCCTTGACACTCGCCCGGTTGCCTTCGAGCACCACCCGGGCAGTCACAATGTCACCAACCCCACTGTCCACCACCAGGCTGAGGTCCGGATACTCAAGCATCCGGGGTGAGAGATCCGCCAGGAGGCTCACCTGGCCGAAGTTGATCGCGAACACCATCAGATCCTCGAACTGCACCTGGTTGTCCGTAGTGGGTAATGCATCCACCGAATAGTCCGTGGTCGGACCAACATCCAGGTAGTTCACCGGATCATTGTGGATAAGCGTTGACCAGTAGTGGGTACCCAGCAAACTGATGTCCACCGAGTTCACCAGGTTATCGCCGGTGCCGGGAGTCGAACCGTCCGTCACATCACCAAGGTGATAATTAAGTGTACCCGTGGTCTTATTGGATACCAGGCTTACATTGCCGCAGGCATCCTTCGTGTAGACCACGTAGTACCAGAAGTCACGGTTGCCCACCTCGTCCGTCTGGCCGCTGGCTGTGACGGAGGTCAACACCCACGGCGCACCGGGGGAATAACTCACCGGAGCCGCCGGCTCTGCGCCCGTGCCATCATCATACTCAGGATAGTCACCATAGGGCGCTCTGTAGACCTCTACCACCGCCGCATCACCCGGCGCCGTGAACGTCAATGTGATCTCGGTAGTACCATCACTGTCATTGCCGCTCTTCACCTGGCTCGCTGCAAGATCCGATATTGCCACTGGTGCCGTGTGATCTATTGTCACGTCAACAGGCGCGCCGGGGAAGGCAACAACCGCACCATTGGAACAATCACGCACCGTTACTGATGTAACTGTGACCGTGCCCGTCCCATCGCCGCCGGAGCCCTTTATGTCGATCGTGAAGAGCACCCCATTGCCAGTCGCACCACAGGGAATACCCAGGATCGCGCAGTCCACCGTGTAGAGGCCGCCACCGAGGCTGGTCACCTCGAAGTAAGTACCTCCCACGCCGCTGAGGTAAGTGCCCTCGCGGATGCTGCTGTAGATGTCACCGCAGAGCTCCAACTCGCTGCTCAACTCAAAGGTCACGCTCACACCGCGGACGGGAGTCGTAT
>JAUXGG010000269.1 GCA_030622265.1 Candidatus Eiseniibacteriota bacterium | reverse complement strand
TCATCAGGGTGTCGAAGATCCGGTTACCCAGCATATAGCCCAGGGCATGGGTGACACCAAGGTGAATAGCGAGCGGCAGCTCGAAGGCGGGGCCCTCCAGTTGCCACATCCTTCCCGTGTTGAGGAACATCCGCTCCCAGGCCTTGTGATCGTTCACGAAGGTCCCGATTCTCTTGAGCTCCTCGATGCGGCCCGCGCGAAGCGTGGGGTGGCTCCGCTCCGGATGCCGGAAATCCTCAAGGCTGTGACAGTGGCGCTTGTGATTGAGGATCTTGGATCCGAAGAAGCCCAGGGCCTCCCGCATAACGCGGCAGTAGAAGTCCTCGGCCTGGGTGAGATCGGCTCTTCTCGGGCCGGCGCAGACCTTGTGGATGAAGTGGGTGGCTTCCTCCGCGGCGTGATTGATCGAGAGGTTTGCGATGTAGATGATGTTGCCGTTCTCAATGAAGTATGACTCGTTGGTGCGCAGATGAGCGGCCACGGCCCTTATCTCCTCCAGGCTGAGCCCACTCTCGTGCCTCAGCCGATCGAGAAAATCAAGATCGGCCGGCGAGTAGACCACGAAGTCGTCGAGGTCCTCGGCTTCGACCTCGAGGAACCGGGCGACTATTCTCACCAGCTTCAAGACCTGGTTGTAGAGATCTTCCTCGCCCGCCAGGTCGACATACCAGTTACGGAATGTCGGTGCCGTGAGCTGGCGGGTATTATCTATCCAGTTGAAGTAGGACTGCAGTTTGATAATGGGCGGCGTGCTCATTATGCAGTATTGGCCTTTCCTTAAGAGAACCGCGTCGGTTTCCTGCTCGAGCCTCTTCCTGGCCAGCGCCCAGTAGATTTCCTCGTTGTTCTGGTGGAGAATCACGGTTTCCGGATGCTCGTCGAAGGGCGCGAGGAGCTCGTCAACCATCGCGGGCAAGTGGGAGGGCGCAAGGTGAAGATCTCCGTCCACGACATAGAGGAGATCGTCCGGATGTTTAAGATACTCCCTGGCAATCACCTGGGCGGCGGCCCGGTCGCGCTTCTTCAGGACCCATCTGCCCCCCCTGGGCTCGGTATTGATGCCCAGGACCCTGATCCCGTGCTGCCGGGCGAATACGAAGAGATCCCTGTAGTGGTCCCAGGCGAAGCCCCAGGTCTTGTCGTAGTCGATGTTTCTTAAGAAGTCCTCCTCCCGGAGCTCGCCGGATATGAAGGCGTCCAGGAAAGCCTGGTGCTCGATATGAACTACCTCGACGGCCAGGGTTATCCCGGGCCGCCTGGGCGCGATCTCGCGCAGGATCCTCAAGGGTATGCGCTGGGACTGCGCCATGGTGTGGTAGTCACCGTTATATACTATGTTGGCCTCAAGAACGCCCGCCATCAGCTCGTCGATGGAGGCGGTGCGCTGGTAGGTCCTGAAAACCCGGTTATAGTCTTCCAGGTAGGCTTGGTACTCCCGGGTCGTCTTTCCCACAGACCGTTCGATCTCGTCCCTCAGGCTGTCCACGATAGCCTTCTGGACCTCGATCAACTCGGTCCTGCACGAGAAATCGGGCCTGGTTATGGCCTTTAGGTGTGTCTCTGTAGGTGTCCTGACCATATGGTTGTACCTGCCTGCGTGAGGTCAACTACCTTATATAGGTATCGATCCCGGAGGGCCTTGAGTTGACTGAAAACGGGGACAGACACCTATTTCCGGGGACTGGAACGGGGACAGCGCCCTCTTTCCGCGTACTGGAAAAGGACGCTGTCCCCACCTTCAAATTCGTTTGACAATACTGGTATTAGCGTCTATTGTTCTATGGATGCTGAGGGGAGGTTGCTGGTGAAAAGGGGCGGTGCTTTATCGGCCCCGTATGATATGGTCTGTCGTTCCACAGGAGGGTCACATTGAAGGGCCGTGTCTTGATTATCGACGATGAGGCCGAGATCAGAAGGAACCTCACGGTCGGCCTTACCCAGGAAGGCTACAATGTTGTAGCCTGCCCCGACGGGATTTCGGCTATTCACGAATTAGACGGTGCGAGAGAAAAGGGAATTGTCTATGACTACCTGGTCACCGACATCTTCATGCCTGATATCGACGGGCTCAAGATCCTCAAGGTGATCAAGGTGCAGTATCCGGATCTTCCGGTGCTGGTCATAACCGGTTTCGGAGATGACTCGCTGAAGATGACGGCTCTGTCCGAGCAGAACACGGGTTACCTGGACAAGCCCTTCGAGATTGCCGACCTGGTGAAAGCCCTTGATGAGCTTTCTCCGGGTTCAACCACCGAAGCCGCGGTATCTGAGGGCGAGGCGCCGGACGAGGGGATGCGCGAGTCGGTGAGCGCCTATCTTACGATCAGGATCACCGATCCGCCGCGGTCGATGGAGATCTACAACGACCTCTATCATATGGATGGTGTTCAGAGGTGTGAGGCCGTGCGCGGTGACTTCGACATCATTGTGCTGGCCCAGGGCGCCTCGGAGGATGAGATCAAGCAGATCTTTGAGAAGATCAGCAAGATGGATGGGGTGGACATCTCCTCGATGTCTTCAGTCGAGCGTCCCAAGCTGGACCGCGATGTTGATAAGTTCGTGAAGATCTACGCGCAGGCGATGAAGCGTCCTGAGCAGGTCAAGTCCGCGATGCACCCCGGAACCATGAGTTACATCATTGTCGATGTCGATCCCAATGCAATCCAGCAGATTTTCACCACGGTCTTCTTCATCAACGAGGTGATCTTCTGCGACATGATAGAAGGCGGGAAGAAGCTGGTAGGCATGATCACCAGCGAGGGAATGGGCCGGAAGTCCACGATTCTCGAGAAGCTCAATGAGATCGACGGCGTCTTGAGGGTGCGCGAGGCCACGGTGATAAAGCTGGTTGAAGATTAGTCCGCTCGGAATGATCATATAGACTAAGACGGATGGGCTGCGTGAGCGAGCGCCTCGGCGGACTCGCGTTGGGTGTATCAGCCACGCAGCCCGAACTATGAAAGGCCCCGGCTCAAGGGGCAAGGCAGGAACGGGCACATGGCGACGGTGAGAGGCGAGGAGAAATTTACCTACCGGCTATGGCGCTATGACGGGGCGCCGGGAGAGCTGATTCCCCTGCTCCAGTCGGCGCAGGACCACTTCGGCTACATTCCCCGGCGGGCCATGAGCTACATCTCCAGTGTAACCGGCATCCCGGAATCCGACATCTACGGGGTCATCACGTTTTACAGCCAGTTCAGGCTGCAGCCCATGGGCAAGTATGTGGTACGCGCCTGTGCGGGGACGGCCTGCCATGTTTCCGGGTCCAGGATGATAATCGAGACAATTGAGGACGAACTGGGTATTGAGGTGGGCGGCACCTCCGAGGACGGGCTCTTCACCCTTAACACGGTGGCCTGTATCGGGTGTTGCTCGCTTGCCCCGGTGGTCATGATAAACGATGAGACGCACGGCCGCTTGACCCCCGCTTCCTTAAGGAAGTTGCTGCGCACTTGCAGGCGCCGCGAGAAGGAAGCGCGGAGCAAGGAAGCCGTGGAGAGTAGCCAGGACGACGGGGCGTAGGCCGGGGCGGTCCACAGCGGTGGCTAAGCCCTTAGCCCCTGCGCTTCCCGGGCGGGTGCGCGACCGGAGGGTGGATGAAGAAAGTAATTGTGGGCATGGGTACTTGCGGGCTCTCCGCGGGCGCTCAGGCCGCATATGACAGGCTTGAAGAGCTGCTTGGGGCCAACCCGGGTAGTTTCGAGCTCTCCCGGACCGGATGCATCGGCATGTGTTATCTCGAACCCCTGGTCGAGGTCCGCGAAAACGGTAACCGTACCATCTACCGTGGAGTGACCCCCGAGCTCGCAGACGATATCTTTAACCGGCACGTCGTGGGCGGTGAGGCCCTGGATGAGCACGTGGCCTATAGCGTGGATTCCGCCGGCAACCAGGGAGGCTCGGATGCCGACTACATAAAGCTCCAGACGCGGATCGTTCTTAGAAACTGCGGG